>CAZPBH010000048.1:2534-11323 GCA_964584645.1 uncultured Rhodospirillales bacterium
CCAGGGCGTGGCCAGGGTGGCGATGCTCTCGCCATTGGCGATCACCTCGGCCTGAAGCTCGGTCAGCACCAGCAGATAGGCCTGCTCGGTGTTGAACTCGAAGGGGATCAGCCGGCCATCGCCCGCGGCCGCGTGCACATGATAGAAGCCCGGCCGTCGCGAGAGCCCGCCCGTGGCATGGATCACCACATTGGCAAGCTTCAGGGCGCCGCTCTCATAGGCGCGCAGATCACCGCGGCCACGCAGACGCGGGCTGACCTCACCGGCGGTGAAGTTGGTCTTCAGGAAGCGCTGGCGCGTCATGAGCGCGCCTCGACCAGCACGAAATCCTCGATCGCCTGCGGGGTGTCCTGCTGGCTGTCGATCAGCTTGGCCTCGCGGAAGGCGCGTTCGGCCAGCGTGAAATACATCTCGGCCCGGCTGGTGTTCTCGGTGATCGGCAGGCAGAACTCGGCCGCGAGCCGCGCGATCAGGGCGGCATCGAAAAAGGGCGGAAAGGCGCTTTCCGCAGCCCGGTAGACATAGGTGATGACGACCTCGTCGCGATCGGTCTGGAGCGTGGTCCCGACGATCCGGTAGGCCAGCCCCCGCCCCCGCACGCCCGAGCCGGCGGAAAGCACCCGCAGGCAGTCGGCCGGCAGCTGAAAGGCGTGGGCGAAATCGGCCGTGGGTGGCGATGCCAGCGTTGTGGTGAGCGCCGCCTGGGCGGTGGCGAAGGTCCACGCATGGGCGGAGAGCAGCGCATCGCGCGTGGTGGCATAAAGTGTCTCGGCGATCTCCGCCTGGGGGGTACCATCATCGAATCCGCCCAGCGGCGTGGCGCCGATCTTGATCAGCGCACGATTGCAGAGCTGCACATCACTCAGCGCCATCGCAGGACCTCGTTGGTTGAAGAAAGAGGGAAGGAGAAAGAGGCCGGGCAGCCCGCAAGCTGCCCGGCCGGAGCAAGGCTCGAAGAGGAGCCTCAGGCCGCAACGGCGGCGAACAGATTGGCGACAGTGACGGCGGTTCCCGTATTGGCCGAGACCTGCAGGATCGCTCCCGCGAGGGTGCCGGCTGCATCGGTATCGAGGGTGCACAGGATCATGTCGCCGACCCGCACCATGTCGGCGCAGGCGTCGAAATAGGTCGCGGTGGTGGTCACATCGGAAAGCGTGTCAGCGGTCGTGTAATGCCAGAGGGTGAAGCCGTTGGCATAGGAGAGCACGCTGAGGTCCGCACGGACCGCGGCGGGGGTAGGCATGTCGGATACTCCCGGTCAGAGGTAAACAGGGTCAGGCAAGGACGGACGCGCCGAGGGTCGGGCCTCAGCCGGCCGCGGCCTCGCTGCACTTCATGGTCACGACACCGTCGGCATCGATCAGCTTCGCGCCCTGGCTCATCATGTTGTTGACGAACCAGGCCGCCTTGTCGCCGTGCCAGGTGATGTCCGTCTGCACGTCCGAGCCCGAGGCATGGCCGATGGCCGAGCGGTGGAACCAGTGGCACAGGCGCAGATCGGTGGTCGGGGTGGACAGGCCCGCATGGGGGATCCACAGCGTCCCCATCCAGTGCTTTGCCTGCGTGCCGCGCCAGGGCAGATTGTCCTCACCGACATAATCGGCGCTGGCGAACTGCTCGAGGCTCAAAAGCTCGGCCCATTGCCGCCACCCGACCACGGCAAAGCGGTCACCATCATCGGGCACATCATTCTGGCCGAGGATTTCCATCGCCTCCTGGATCTTCTCGATCGTCAGGCCGGCGGCGGTATCGGTGGTGACGTTGGTGGTGTTGGCATCAAGGGCGGCGATGATCAGCTCGTCCGTCTTGCGGCCCAGCGCATAGGCCCCGGCATTGGCGATCACCTGACGCTCGTCGAAATTGACCTTGAGCTCATCGAGGCGGTCGACCCAGTCGCCGGCGTAATAGTCGGTCAGCGTGACCTCGACCTGGGCGTGGTCGACATTCATCACCGGCACCGCGCCATGGCGGGATTTGGTCGACGCCGTGCCCTTGCCGACGGTGGCGAAGGTGGTGGACGAGCCCACGATGTTGGTCTTGGTGCGCACCGTGTGGCGCAGCTTCGAGCCCATCCGCTGATAGGCTTCATGGACCTCGCGTTCGAACTGACGAACGAAGGCCGAGGAGATGGAGGTGGCCATCGGGCATGTCTCCTGATGTGTGAGGCGGGCAGATCGTGCTGGCCCGCAGGAATTTGGAAAAGATACCCAGCCGAGGTTGTCAGAGGGCGCATGGCACCTCCGGCCCGGTCAGGCGGACAGATGCGGCCGGGCCGCAGCGAGGGACACACGCCTTCACGGCCCGCGAGAGGGATGGCACAAGGCAGCATGAAGGCGTGGTCGCGCGGTTCCCCGGCCGGTCGCCGGGCGGGTGCGCACGGGGCAGGAACATCGCCTGAGCTGGAAAAGGCCCGGTGGGGAGAGGAATGGCAGCGGGCCGATCCAGGGGCGAGGTCGCATGAGCCCCGAACGCCAACGCCCGCGCAGCACCCCCGGGCCAGCGGCGCGGGTCGAGGGGGGAAACCTCAACCGCCGGCGTGTCGAAGGCGCAGCTCGGGCGTTGATGAGGCCTTTCTAGCCGGGCCCGGACGGCGCGTCAAGGTATTTTTTCTTATTTCGGACAACAAAAAAGCCCCGGATCGGCCGGGGCTTCCTTGTCCACCTGTGCTCTTGCGCCGCTCTATTTCACCTCGTCCTCGCCATAGAGGGCGCGGAAACCATCGGCGACCTTTTCGATGAAGGCCGGGTCCTTGTGCTTCCAGTAACGCGGATCCTTGACCATGGATTTCAGCTCGACCGGATCATGGGCGCCCGCCCCCTCGCCGCCGCCCAGCATGGCGGGGGCAGGACCGCCGGCCTGCATCATCCGGTGCAGCGCCATGACACCTTCATAGGAACGTGACAGGCCTTCCAGCGCCTCGGCCGGCAGATGCCTGGCGCCCCAGGCGCGCATCTGGCGGCAGGTCTCGGCCCATTGCCGCTTGCCGCCAAAGGCAGCTTCCAGCCGTTCCAGCTCGCGCTCGGCCTCGAATTCGCGGGCGATCTCCAGGATCATGGGCACGAATTTCTCGGCCGCGACATCATAGACGGTCTGCACCTGCTCGGCCGTCAGCCCGGCCTCATGCAGGCGGCGGTTAACCGCGTCATCGGGCTCGAACAGTCCATGATCGCAGGCGACCTGATAGCCCTCCGGCGCTTCGGGCACGCCCAGCATCTGGTTGAGCCGGCGACGATCACTCGGATCGACCATGGAGGAGAGCTTGCGCTCCAGCTCGGCATAGGATTTCAGCAGCGCTTCCAGGCGAAGCTCGCCGGTCTTGGGGTCGCGGAACTTGGCCGGAATGGCGGGTACGGCCGGCCCGGCTGCGTTTGCGGCCACAGCTTCGCCGGCTTTCAGCATGTCGGGGCGGGCATCTTCGGGCGCCTGTTGCGGCGCGGTCTGGGTGGGGGACATGGATCAGAACTCCTTCGTCGGTTGATTGGAAAGGGGGGGACCATGCGGGGCGGGCTCATGCAGGGCGGTGGCCAGCGCGTCGACAGCCTCGGTCGCCGCCTCGACCGCCCCGGGCTGGGCACGCATCAGCTCGGCCGGCACGCCCAGCTGCTGACCCAGCCAGCGGATCAGCTGGGGCGTATCGATGGGCGCCATCGCCTCGGGACCCAGCGAGGCGGCGGTGCGGACCCAGTTCAGGGTCGCCTGCGCCTCCTGGCGGGCCTGGGCGCGGGCGAGCGGGGAGAGCAGCCGGATCGCCACGTTCCGGCCATCCAGCGGCAGGTCGGGGATCTCGCCCCGGTCCTGCAGGATTTCGGCCGCGCGGTGAATGAGCGGCACCAGAAGCTCGGCCTGCAGGCGGCCGAAGGTGGCGGCCATCAGCCGGCCCATCTCGGCCGAGCGCTCCAGCACCTCGGTCGCGGTCATGCGCGGGTCACTGACCTGGCCCAGGCTGTCCACCATCAGCGCGTGACGGATACGCGCGCGCAGCTGGTCCAGCATCAACTGGGAAACATCGAACCGCGCCGGCATCTCGAGCGGGCGCAACCCGGCCGAGCCCACGGCCTTGGGGATGATCGCCCCCGGCGTCAGGCGGATATTGGCGGGGTTCAGCACGCCATCATCATCGGCCTGCCAGATACCGGTCACGGCGATCGAGGCGTTCTTGAGGATCAGCTCGACCACCTTGTTCGCGGTCTTGATGTCGGGCAGCGCCTTCATGACGGGCGAGCGGCCATAGACCTCGCCCGGTGATTTCATCCAGCGAAAGGCGATGACGGGCGAGCGCTCAAGGCGCCGGCGGGCGAGCAACAGGGGCCCGTGGTCTTCCAGCACCGCCACCCAGCTCCAGGCCTGACGATCGGGCAGCACGCCCTCGATCAGGGTCACCCGCGCGCCCGGATCATCAGCCAGCCGGCGCAGGGCCGGGGGCAGCTCGGCCTCGGGAAAGCGGGCCAGCAGCTCGGCCGGGCTGATGGCCGCACGCCGCCAGATCTCGCTGGGGCGACCATCGGGGCCCTCCTCCAGCGCGATCTCGGCCAGCGGCAGGGCCTTGAACCGCAGCGCCGAGGCCGCACCCGGCAGGGCCGGCTCCAGCATCATGGCCCCGGTGCCGGCGGTCACGAGATCCAGCAGCGCCTGATGCAACTCGACCGCAAAGCCGGACCGCTCGACATGAGCGTGCAGGATGCGGTTCGCCCGCTCCAGATAGGGGGCAAGCGCATCGCGCCGTGCATCGCTCAGGGCATCGCCCGGCTCCAGCGCGAACCAGCGCGCCCCGGCCGGGGCCAGCTGCGCCATCAGCCCGGCCGCCAGCTGGTCGACCGCGTCGGGAGCGGTGCCGTCATAGAGCCGCTGGGCACGCCGCAGGCCGGCCCCACCCAGCATGTCGTGCTGAGGCAGGGCAAAATCATAGCAATCCTGCCAGAGCGGCTCCCAGCTGCGGCGGCGGGCACGGGCCTGCTGATAGCGCGCGATGACGTCCTGCGCGGCGGATGAAAGGTTCTCGGGCGGCGACTGGGCAGCAGCAAGGGGTTCGGCCATGCTCATTCTCCCAGCAGCGATTTGCGCCCGGGCCCGCTGAAGCGGCCATCGAGCAGGCCGCCGGCACCGGTGCGGATGGTACTCAGCAGGCCGCGCTGACGGCGGGCGACGATATCCTCACGCAGCGTTCTGGCGATCTTGTCGTCCTCGTCTTCCTCCAGCTCGGCGCGTCGCGGATCGTTGGGGGCAACCCGGCCAACAGGAACCAGCGGCAGCGGACCCTCCGGGCGCGCGGGCGCTGGCTGCGGGGCGGGTGCGGGCATATCGCCTGCGGCCTCGCCGCCCGGGTCGGGGATCGTGTAGGCCGGCGCAGGCCCGGCTTCGGGCACAGTGGGCGAGAGTTCCGCTGCGGGTTCCGGTGCACCGGGCGCGGGGGGCAGTTCGGGCAACTCTGGCAACTCCGGCAGATCGGGCAAGGGCGGAAGTTCCGGCGCCGGCGGCGGTTTGGGGGCTGAGAACAGGCGCGACATGGCAGATGATCTCCTGATGCGCTTAGGCGGTCCCGGGGACGGGCACGGTTGCGGGGGGAATGGGCGAAAGCGGGCCGGGTGTCACCGGCGGCAGGCCGTGGCGGTCGGCCTCGGCGGCAAGGCGGCGGTAAAGCTGGAAGGGTGTCAGGATGAAGGGATCCTGAAGGCCGATCAGGTGCTTGATCGGCTCGACACAGGACAGTGGCCGCAACAGGGTGGGAACGCGCGTGGGCACGAGCGGGCGCGCCTCGACGATCACCTGATGGGACTGGGTCATCAGGGCCGGCAGGTTGTAGCCATGGGGAGTATCAAGCACCTCGATATGCAGGCGCGTGGCCAGCGGATCGACCAGCATCCAGCGCTCGCGATCCCGGATCAGGGCTGCGCAATGCCGGAAGCCCGGCCGCAGCACGCGGAGCCAGCCGAGCTCGGTCTTGCCGGTGAACATCACCCAGATCCTCCGATCCTGCCTCTCGCCAGCGCGGCTCATCGGGCGGCGACCCCGGCAGCGGGCGCGGGGGCAGTCGCGGGGGCCTGTGCGGCCGGAGAAGCGTTGCAGGGATCGGCCAGAATGCCCTTGGCCAGCAGGGCCGGACGCAGCCGCTCCAGCGCTTCCTGCCAGAGACCGAAGGCCCGCATCTCCAGCGGGCGGTCGGGGTCGGGCGGCATCAGCCGGCGACCGTAATGGGCCAGCACCCGCACATGTTCGATGCCGAGGCGCCGCTGCCGATACAGCCGGTCGATGACCGCCAGAATGTCCAGCGGCTCGCAGGGACGATCGACGAGCCCGAGGCCAGCGCGCACCCGAGCCCCGGCAGCGCGTGCCTCCTGGGCCTGCACGAACCAGAAGATCACCTCGGCCGTATCGTCGAAAGGCCGGGCCTCGCCGGAGGGTAGCGGTCGGGGGGATCGATCAAGCTTCATGAGAGGGGCCTCCGGGAAGGGCGGTAAAGGATGTTATTCCTTTTCTATTCGGATAGAGCCCGAAGCGTCAACCCCAAAAGTGAACTTGTTCCTACGGATTTTTTCCGAATTGCATGCGAACATGTTCTCATGCTGACGCATGACGACATCTGGCGGGCGGTCGACCGTCTGGCTGCCGAACAGGGTTTCTCGGCCTCGGGCCTGGCCAAGCGCGCCGGGCTCGACGCCACGACCTTCAACAAGTCCAAGCGCTACACGCCGCAGGGCAAGCAACGCTGGCCTTCGACGGAGAGCATTGCCAAGATCCTGGCCGCTACCGGTGTGGACATGGATCACTTCGTCGGCCTGATCGGCGAGGAGCGCCCGCGCGAAGTTGTGCCACCGCGGCGCATCCCGGTGATCGGCTATGCCCAGGCCGGGGATCAGGGGTATTTCGACGATGCGGGCTATCCGGCCGGCACCGGCTGGGACGAAATTCATGCCCCCGAAGTCAGTGACCCGCATGCCTATGCGCTGGAAGTCAGCGGCGACAGCATGCAGCCCGCCTATCGCGCGGGCGATCTCCTGATCCTGTCGCCCGAGGCCGGCATCCGGCGCGGCGACCGGGTCGTCGTGCGTACCCGCGATGGTGAGGTGATGGCCAAGGAATTGCTGCGGCGCACGGCCAACCGCATCGAACTCAAATCGCTCAATCCGGACTTCCCCGACCGCACCCTCACGCCCGACGAGGTGCACTGGATGGCGCGCATCCTCTGGGCCAGCCAGTAAAATTCGTCCCGGTAACGTTCGTCAGGGAGCCGCGCGCTCAACCTCACGAAACGTTAAGCCCTGTGGGGCTATATCCGAAGGTCGAGGTTCCGGAATGCGGAGGGCACGCGCCATGACGACATTGACCGAGGATATTCCGCCCCGTCCCGACATGGCCGTCAGGCGCCCGGAGCGCCGGGGCGGCGGCGCAGAGGTACCTATCGCCGCTTCCACTTCGGCGCCCCCCTCCTCGGGGCGCAGCCGCAGCCGGCCCGAAAGCGGGCTTGCCCACCGGATCGACGGCGGCGCCCTCTTCCCGCTTTTCCTGAAGACGATCCTGCTGAGCATCGTCACGCTTGGCATCTACGCGCCCTGGGCGAAGACGGAGGTGCGCCGCGCGGTGCTCGGCCGCTTCCGCTATCAGGATGAACCGTTCATCTATACCGGACGGGGCAGCGAGCTTTTCTTCGGCCTGCTGATCGTCACCATCGTTCTGGCCGTGCCCGGCCTCATTGTATTCCTTTCCGCCGCCATCGCCGGTCCGAGCGAGACCGATTTCGACACCATCTCGCTCATTCTGACCATTCCCTTTGCCATCGCAGCGCCCTTCCTGATGGGGGCCGGGAAGTTCCGGGCCCGGCGCTATCGGCTCAGCCGGATCACCTGGCGCGGCATTCGGGGCCATCTGAACGGCGATACGGCCAGCTTCGCCCTGAATTACGGCCTGCGCACCTTGCTGCTGTTCCCGACCCTCGGTCTCGCAGCCCCCTATCGCGATGGCTGGATGCACAGGACCCTGATCGGGCAGGCCACCTTTGGAGATATCCCTGTGGAGAGCAGCCTGGAGGGCACCCGGCTGATGCGCCATTACTGGCTCCCCTGGTTGCTGCTCATTCCGACCTTCGGGGCCTCGATGCACTGGTACAAGGCCGCGCTCTATCGCGAAATCGCAGCCACCACGAAGGTGGACGGGTTGAGCTTCGAGAACACGATGACCGGTGGGCGCTATTTCGCGCACAAGAGCGGGAACGGGCTCATCCTTGCCATGTCCTTCGGGCTGGCAATGCCCTTCATCTGGCAGCGCAATGCCGATCTGGTGCTGGAGAACCTGATTGTCCGGGGAAAGCTCGATACCGACAGGCTCCATCAGGCTCGTGGCCGGCGCGATCGCCTGGGCGAAGGACTGGCCGAGAGTTTCGATCTCGATGTCGGCTTCTAGCCCTCCCCTCGCCTTCTGAGCCATGGCCCTGCGCGGCACCTTCACCGACGGGAAAAGCGCGGCCTTGCGCAAGGTCCGCGTCGAGGCTGGCGAACGGGGGCTGATCCTGCGCCCGCGCGAGGAGGACGGCACCCACATCCTCTGGCCCTATGAGACGCTGTTCAGCGAGGGCCGGCTGAGCGAGGACGAGGAAAGCCGGCTGTCGAGCACCTTTCAGCCCGAAGCCTGCCTGCGGCTGAGCGCGCATGACACGGCGAGCCTCCTGCAGGAGCGGCCAGAACTGGCGAAGCTCCGTCGGAGTACCGCAGGTCAGGCGCCTTTTCCCCGCGCCATCGCCGTGATGCTGGCCGGCTTCGTGGCTGTGCTCGTCCTTCTGGTCTGGCGCGGGCCGGACC
>CAZPBH010000049.1:0-5210 GCA_964584645.1 uncultured Rhodospirillales bacterium
CTGGAGGACGAGCTGGCCCTTGATGCGCGCGCACGCGAAACGGCCAGACGCTTGATCGAGGACGCCGATTGACCGATCTTCGCAGGATAGCGGAACAAGGGACGGGTTGCCGTCGACCCCGGGGCTGAGGCTGGACTTTCATGGACATCATCGCGGTACTCTGGAACTACATCCTGCCGTTCCTCTTCGTGCTGGGCCTGCTCGTCTTCGTGCACGAATTCGGCCATTACTGGGTGGCCCGGCGCTGCGGGGTGAAGGTCGAGAGCTTCTCGATCGGCTTCGGGCAGGAAATCTGGTCCACAACCGACGCCCACGGCACGCGATGGCGGATCGCCGTCATCCCGCTCGGCGGCTATGTGAAGATGTTTGGCGATGGTGATGTGACGAGCAGCCGCCCGGCGCAGGCCCAAGCCTCAGCAGCCGCGGAAGGCGCTGGCGAAGCTGCGGAGGGGAACGCGTCAGCCGCGGAGGCGGGCGGACCGGCCGAGGAATTTGCGCCTGACGGGATGCGTGTGCGCCCCATGACGGAGGAGGAAAAGGCCGTCAGCTTTCACCACAAGCCGCTGGCGCAGCGCACCGCCATCGTGGCCGCGGGTCCGGTTGCGAACTTCCTGTTTTCCATCGTGGTGCTGACCGGCCTGTTCATGACCGAGGGCCAGCCCTTCACGCCGCCGGTCCTGACCGGTGTCATCGAGGACAGCGCGGCCGCCGAGGCCGGTTTCGAGCCCGGCGATCGTGTGCTCAGCGTCAACAGCTGGTCGATCCAGAGGTTCGAGGATATTGCCCAGGCGGTCCGCCTCAACCCGGAGCAGCAGCTCCGGATCCGTGTGGAGCGTGGCGGGGAGATCATCACGCTCGATGCCCAGCCGCGCGTTGAGGTCATCACCGATCCGAACGGCAATGAAATGAAGATCGGTTTTCTCGGGATCCAGGGCAACGCACGCGAGCTGCAGCGCCACGGACCCTTCACGGCAATCTGGCAGGCGACCAGGGAAACCTACAATCTCGGCAAGGGAACGCTGGTCGCCATCGGTCAGATGTTCACCGGCGCCCGGGATGCGGACGAGCTGAGCGGACCCTTGCGCATCGCCCAGATGTCGGGGGATTTCGCCCAGTCCGGGCTCGTCAGCCTGATCATGTTCATGGCCCTGCTGTCGGTGAATCTCGGGCTCATCAATCTGTTTCCGGTTCCGATGCTGGACGGCGGGCATCTTTTGTTCTATGCGGTGGAGGCCGTTCGCGGAAAACCGGTGAGTGAGCCGGTCCAGGAAGTTGCCTATCGCGTCGGTCTCGCCGCCGTCCTGACCCTGTTCATCTTTGCGACCTGGAATGACCTCGTCCATCTGCAGGTGGTTCAATTCTTCGCGGGTCTCGTATCCTAAACCCATGATTTTCATGCCTGACCTCAGCGAGGCCAGGCGCGTTCTGGCCCTGCTGCTGCTGGTTCTTGTGCTGGCTCCGGAGGGCGCCCACGCTCAGGTGAACGCGCCGCTCGACCCGATCGAGAATGTCGAGATTCGCGGCAGCCAGCGAATCGAACCTTCGACGGTCTATTCGTTCCTGACGATTCGCGAGGGCGACCGACCGGATCAGGAAGAACTCGACGAATCGCTCAAGCGTCTCTTCGATACCGGCCTGTTCGCGGATGTCAGCCTCGCGATCGAGGGCGACCGGCTGATCGTCACCGTGGTCGAGAACCCGATCATCAACCGGATCAGCTTTGAGGGGAACAGCCGCATCGACGATGACGAGCTGTTCCAGGAGGTGCAGCTGCGCCCGCGTGTGGTCTATACCCGCACCCGGGTTCAGGGCGACACCGAACGCATTCTTGAGCTTTACCGCCGCTCGGGCCGGTTTTCCGCACGGGTCGAGCCCAAGGTCGTGCTGCTGGAACAGAACCGCGTCGATCTGATCTTCGAGATCGAGGAAGGGCCGCTGACGAAGATCCGCCGCATCCGCTTCGTCGGCAACGAGATCTATGATGACGATGACCTCCGCAGCGAGTTGCAGAGCAAGCAGGCCCGCTGGTGGCGTTTCCTCACTTCGGACGACACCTATGACCCCGACCGGGTGGCCTTCGACGAAGAGCTGCTGCGCCGCTTCTACCTGTCGAACGGCTATGCCGATTTCCGTGTGCAGTCCTCGGTGGCCGAGCTGACGCCGGACCGGGAGGATTTCTTCATCACCTTCACGATCGAGGAAGGCGAACGCTACCGGTTCGGGAATGTGGAGATCGTCAGCGATATCGAGGATCTCGACATCGCGGCCCTCGACCTGCTGATCACGGCCGAAAGCGGCGCCTGGTACGATGCGACCGAGATCGAGACGACCATCGAGAACCTGACCGATGGTGTGGGCGATCAGCAATATGCCTTCGTCGAGGTTCGTCCCCTGATCGAGCGGGACCGCGAGGCCCAGGAAATCAACATGACCTTCCGGATCGAGGAAAGCCCCCGGGCCTTCGTCGAACGGGTGCAGATCGGGGGCAATACCCGCACGATCGACGAGGTCATCCGGCGCGAGATCCTGCTGGTCGAGGGTGACCCGTTCAGCAATTCCCGCCTCAACCGCTCCGAACAACGAATCAACGATCTGGGCTTTTTCGAGGAGGTGACGGTAGAGGTCGAGCAGGGCTCGGCGCTCGATCAGTCCATCATCGATGTGCAGGTGGTCGAACAGTCGACCGGTGAGCTTTCGGTCGGCGCCGGTTTCTCGACCACCGATGGTTTCCTCGGCGATTTCCGGATCCGGGAACGCAACCTGCTGGGCCAGGGCAAGGATCTGGCGCTTGCGGCCACGATATCCTCGCGTACCCAGGAATTCGACCTCAGCTATACCGAACCCTATTTCCTCGACCGGGATCTGGCGGCGGGGATCGACCTCTTTCACATCACCCGTGACTTTCAGGACGAAAGCTCGTTCGACCAGCGCCAGACCGGGTTCTCGGTCCGTGCCGGCTATCCGCTGGCCGAAAGGCTGCGCCAACGGGTGAATTACCGCTTTGTCCAGAACGAGCTGGAGGATGTGTCACCGCTCGCCTCGCGGTTCATCCGCGAGCAGGAGGGCAAGACAACGACCTCGCTCGTCGGCCAGGAAATCGTGTTCGACTGGCGCGACAGCCGCCTTAACCCGACCAGCGGGACGGTCCTGAGGATGTCCAATGACATCGCCGGCCTTGGGGGCGATGTCCGGTTCTTCCGGACTGTCCTGGGGGCCGGCTATTATTTCAGCCCGGTCTATGACTGGGTGATCTCGCTGACGAGCGAGGGCGGGTATATCTTCGGGTTGGGTGAGGATGTCCGCATCAACGACCGGTTCTTCCTTGGCGGCGACACGCTGCGGGGCTTCGCTGTAGGGGGCGTGGGCCCCCGCGACCTTGAAACGGATGATGCGCTTGGCGGCAATCGTTACGTGCGCGGGTCGGTCGAGCTCACCATCCCGATCGGAGCATCGGATGAACTCGGCATTCGTGGCCATGCCTTCACCGATGTCGGGACACTGGGTAGCATCGATTTCGATGATCCCAATCTGGCTGATGAGGAAAGCATCCGCTGGTCAGCCGGCGTCGGGGTGTCATGGCGCTCGCCCCTCGGGCCGATCCGGATCGACCTTGCGGCACCTCTCCTGTCGGAGGATTTCGACGAGACTGAATCGTTCCGGTTCAGCTTCGGAACGCGATTCTGACAGACGCGTCCCTGCGCCCCCATCTGTCCATACCACCGACCAGAACGAGGACACCCGATGAAAGCCTGCTCGCCGCGCCGCTCAGCCCCTGCATCGGTTCTTGCCGTGCTTGCGGTGGTTGCCCTTCTAGCCTTCTCCGGGCCGGCTGCGGCTCAGGACCCCTTGCCCGGTGTCACCATCGCGGTGGTCGACATGGAGCGTCTGCTGCAGGAATCCGATGCCGCGATCAACATTCAGGAACAGCTGGATGTCGAGCGCGAGGCTTTCGCAGCCGAGGTCACCCGGCTCGAGGAAGAGCTGCGCGCGAGCGAGCAGGAACTGCGTCGTCAACGGACCGTCCTCGCCCAGGATGCCTTCAATGAGCAGCTCCGCGCCTTCGAGGAGCGCGCCGCTACCACCCAGCGCGAGGTTCAGGCGCGCAATCGGGCGCTCGAGGCCGGGCTCAATCAGGCGCTCAGCGTGCTGTTGAACAATGCACGCGAGGTGGTGGCCGAGATCGCCCAGGAACGCGGGGCGAATGTGGTGCTTGCGCGTCGGCAGGTCCTGCTGGCCGACAGGTCACTGGAGCTGACGGAGGCTGTCATGGCGGCCCTGAACGAGCGGCTCCCCTCGGTCGAGGTCACGATCCCCGAAATCGAACTGCCTCCGCAGGGTGAATAGAAGAGGCAGACCGGGACCACAGCCGGAGTGACGCGCCTTGGCCGATCCGCGCTTCTTCCGCCGTGAGGGCCCCTTCAGCCTCGAACATCTGGCGCGCGAGGTCGATGCCGAACTTAGGTTGGCCACGGGGGTTGAGGCTCAACGTTTGATTACCGATGTGGCCGCCCTGCACGAGGCGACGCCCGATTGTCTCTCGTTCCTCGACAACCCGTCCTATCGGGAGAGTTTCCGCAGCACGCGGGCGGGGGCCTGCCTCGTTCGTGCCGCCTCGGCGCATGAGGCGCCGGCATCGCTTAGCCTGCTGGTGACACCGGATCCCTACCGTGCCTATGCCCGGCTCGCCGCCCTGTTCTATCCCGAGCGAACCGTTGCCGCACGGGTCGAACCCGGGGCGCAGGTGCATGACACGGCCCGGCTCGGCGCGGACGTCCATATCGGTGCCGGCACGGTTATCGGTCCCGGGGTCGAGATCGGGGAGGGCACGATCATCGAGGCGCAATGCGTCATCGCCGACGGCGTGGTGATCGGACGAGCCTGCCGGATCGGCCCGCAGGTCACACTCAGCCATTGTCTGATCGGCGATCATGTCACCCTGCATCCCGGCTGCCGGATCGGCCAGCCGGGTTTTGGCTTCGCGCTCGGGCGGGAGGGGCATCTTCCCGTGCCGCAGCTCGGTCGTGTCGTCATTGAGGAGGGCTGCAATATCGGGGCGAATGTCACGATCGACCGGGGGGCGGGACCGGATACCCTGATCGGGCGCGGGACCATCATCGATAATCTTGTTCAGATCGGCCATAATGTGCACATCGGGTCGGGTTGTGTCGTCGTGGCCCAGAGCGGGGTTTCCGGCAGCACCACGCTAGGGC
>CAZPBH010000049.1:5220-11264 GCA_964584645.1 uncultured Rhodospirillales bacterium
GGCCCGGCGTCATCCTCCCCGCCCAGAGCGGGCTTGCGGGTCATCTGACCATCGGAGCGGGTGCCCGCATCGCTGCCCAGTCGGGCATCATGCGCGATGTGGCGCCGGGGGCGGAGATGATGGGCTATCCGGCGGTACAAAAAACCGCTTTCTTCCGGCAGGTTGCAGCCTTATCGAAGCTGGCGAGGCCGCCGGGATCGCGAAAGGACAAGAGCTGAATTCGCCATGAGCGCCGCCGAAGAACAGGGGGAGATGCCCGACACCCGTCTCGACATCGCCCGGATCATGGAGATGATCCCGCATCGCTATCCGATGCTGATGATCGATCGCATGCTGGAGATGGAGCCCGGCCGAAGTGCCATCGGGCTGAAGAACCTCAGCATCAATGAACCCTTCTTTGCCGGTCATTTTCCGGGCCATCCGGTCATGCCGGGGGTTCTGATCGTCGAATCCATGGCCCAGACGGCCGCCGTGCTCGTGGTGCACACGCTTGGCGCAGCCGCGGAGGGCAAGCTCGTCTATTTCATGAGCGTCGATCAGGCGCGCTTCAGGCGCCCGCTCATCCCCGGGGACGCGGTCCATGTTCATGTCGAAAAGATCCAGTCGCGCGGGCCGGTATGGAAGTTCCGGGGTGCGGCGCGGGTCGAGGGTCGACTGTGTGCCGAGGCCGTTTTCGCTGCCATGATCCGTGACGGATCATGAGCGCCAACATCCATCCTGCTGCGGTGGTCGAGCCCGGTGCCGAGCTCGGCGAAGATGTCGTGATTGGCCCCTTCTGCCATGTCGGGGCCGAGGTGCGCCTGCATCCGGGCGTGCGGCTCCACAGCCATGTGGTTCTGGCGGGCCATACGGAGATCGGGGCCGAGACCGAGATCTTTCCCTTTGCAAGCCTCGGGCATCGACCGCAGGACCTGAAATATCGTGGCGAACCCTCAAGGCTGATCATCGGCGCGCGCAACGTCATTCGCGAACATGTGACGATGAACCCGGGCACCGAGGGCGGCGGCATGGAAACGCGCGTCGGCTCCGGCGGGCTGTTCATGATGGGGTCCCATATCGCCCATGATTGCGTGGTGGGTGACGGCGTCATCATGGCCAACAATGCCACCCTCGCAGGCCATGTCACGGTCGGCGACCGGGCTGTGCTGGGCGGGCTGGCGGCGGTCCATCAGCATGTCAGGATCGGCCGACAGGCGATGATCGGCGGGCTGGCGGGGGTCGAACAGGATGTCATCCCCTTCGGCCTGGTGATGGGCGAGCGCGCCCATCTGGCCGGCCTCAACCTAGTAGGGCTGGAGCGCAGCGGGATCGACCGGGAGGAGATCAACCGGTTGCGCCGCTTCTTCAGGGCCCTGTTCCGGGGCGAGGGGACATTCGCGCACCGCCTTGCGGGTCTGCGCGCGGAGGCGACCACAAGCCCGCTGGTCGAAACCCTGCTGGACTTCATCGACGCTCAAGGTACGCGGGGCTTGTGTCTGCCCGCGCGCCGTGAGGGTGAGGCGGCATCCGGTGAGGGGGCGGCCTGAGATTGGGGTCGCCCGACCCGGAGCCGCTCGGGATCCTTGCAGGTGCCGGGGTGCTGCCGCGGCTGCTTGCCGAAGCCTGTGCTGCTCAGGCTCGACCGGTCTCGCTGGTTGGTCTTGGCTCTGCGGCCGATGAGGGCTTGCTCGAAGATTTCGGCGGCCGGCGGTTCCGTCTCGGACAGGCAGGCGCCATCCTGCGTCATCTCCACGTCCAGGGGGTGAGGGATATCGTGCTGGCGGGAGCGATACGACGCCCGGCCTGGGCCGATCTTGTTCCCGACCGGCGCGGCATGGGTCTTCTCCGGCGGCTGGCCATGCATCCCCTCGGCGATGACGGGCTGCTGCGCTTTCTGGCGGGCGAGCTTGAGCTTGAAGGTTTTCGTGTCGTCGGCGCTCATGAGATCCTGCCCGATCTGGTCATGCCGGCAGGGCTGCTGGCCGGGCCACCACCGGACGCGGTCGCGCGCGCCGATATCGATCATGGGATGAGGGTGGCAGCAGCTCTCGGCTCGGTTGATGTCGGTCAGGCTGTGGTCGTCCAGCAGGGCCTCGTGCTCGCTCTCGAGGCGGTGGAGGGCACCGATGCCCTGATGGCCCGGGCTGGCGGGCTGAAGCGCGGCGGACCCGGCCCCATCCTCGTCAAGCGCGTGAAGCCGGCGCAGGATCGCCGGCTCGACCTGCCGACCCTGGGTCCTGAAACGGTTCGGCTTGCCCGTGCTGCGGGTTTGCGCGGGATCGCCGTCTCGGCCGGGGGCGCCCTGATCCTTGAGGCCGAGCTGGCCACTGCCCGCGCGGACGAGGCGGGTCTTTTCCTCATCGGTGTGGCGGGGGAAGGGTCATGAACCGGCCCTTGCGCCTGTTCATCACGGCGGGCGAGGCCTCGGGCGATGTGCTGGCCGCCGATCTGGTCGCCGAGTTGAGGGCGCGGGCACCCCATGGGCTTGAGATGCAGGGGATCGGCGGGCCGGCCCTCGCGGCCGAAGGCTTGGCCAGCCTGTTTCCGATGGATCGCCTGTCGGTCATGGGGCTGGCTGAAATCGTGCCGCGGATCGGTGAGCTCTTGCAGCTGATCGACCGGACCGCGCGCGCGGCACGACGTTTTCAGCCCGATCTCGTGGTCACGGTCGATTCGCCCGATTTCTCCTTCAGGGTTGCCCAGCGCCTGAAGCGGGCGGGTGTCGGCCCGCTCGTCCATCTCGGCGCGCCCACGGTCTGGGCGTGGCGGCCGAAAAGGGCCGGGAAGGTGGCTGCGCTCTATGACCTGCTGCTCTGCCTGTTTCCCTTCGAGCCGCCCTATTTCGAGGCTGTGGGCCTCGATGCGCTCTTCATCGGCCATCCCCTTGCCACGCGCGAGGTTCGCGCCCAGGCCCGACCGGACGGGCCCATCCTGCTGTTGCCCGGGTCACGGCGCGGCGAGGTTTCCCGGCTGGCCGAACCCTTCGCCGCCACCGCCGAGGCGCTGGAGCGCGGCCGCGCCGGCATGCGGTTCATCCTGCCCACCTTTCCCCATCTCGTGCCGCTGGTCGAACGCGCTCTCAGCGGCCGGAAGGCGGAGATCGAGGTCCTGACCCGGCCGGATGAGAAGCGGGCGGCTTTCACCCATGCCCGCGCGGCGCTGGCGGCGTCGGGCACCGTCTCCCTTGAACTCGCCGCCTTCGGGGTGCCGCATGTCGTCGCCTACAGGGTGCACCCGATCAGTGCCGCGATCCTGCGGCGCATGCTGAGCATCCGGACGGTGACGATCCTCAACCTGCTGCTCGACCGACAGGCCGTGGCGGAGCTGCTGCAGGAGGAGTGCACCGTGCCGATGCTGACAGGTGCCATGCAGTCCGTGCTGGCCGATCCGGCGGCCCAGCGCCAGATGTTGCTCGAGGCGATGGAGCTGCTCCGCCGCCCGGCGGGGATCGACCTTGGCGGGCGGCTGGTCGAGCTGGCTCAGCGCCGGTCGAGCGGCACAAATTCGCGCAGCGGGCTGCCGGTATAGAGCTGACGCGGACGCCCGATCTTCTGGGTCGGATCCTCGATCATTTCCTTCCACTGCGCGACCCAGCCGACCGTACGGGCGATCGCGAACAGCACCGTAAACATCGAGGTCGGGAAACCCATCGCCTTGAGGATGATGCCCGAATAGAAGTCGACATTCGGGTAAAGCTTCTTTTCAACGAAGTACTCGTCTTCAAGGGCGATCTTCTCCAGCCCCATGGCGAGGTCGAGCAACGGCTCGTCCTTGATGCCGAGATCGTCCAGCACCTCGTGGCAGACCTGCTGCATCACTTTCGCGCGCGGGTCATAGTTCTTGTAGACCCGGTGACCGAAGCCCATCAGCCGGAACGGGTCGTCGCGATCCTTCGCCCGCTTCACGAATTCGCCGATGCGATCCTTGTGGCCGATCTCCTGAAGCATCTTCAGGACGGCCTCGTTCGCACCACCATGGGCAGGGCCCCAGAGGCTCGCGATGCCGGCAGCGATGCAGGCAAAGGGATTCGCCCCTGAAGATCCGGCCAGGCGAACGGTCGAGGTCGAGGCGTTCTGCTCGTGATCCGCATGCAGGATCAGGATCTTGTCCATCGCCCGGGCGAGGACCGGGTTCACCACATATTCCTCGCAGGGCACGCCGAAGGTCATGTAGAGGAAGTTTTCCGCGTAGTTCAGATCATTGCGCGGATAGAGGAAGGGCTGGCCCAGGGAGTACTTGTAGGCCATCGCCGCGATCGTCGGCATCTTGGCGATCAGCCGGCGCGAGGCGATCATCCGCTGCTGCGGATCGTCGATATCGGTGCTGTCATGATAGAAAGCCGACAGCGCCCCGGTCACGCCGCACAGGATCGCCATCGGGTGCGCATCCGCACGAAAGCCGCTGTAGAAATGGCTCAGCTGCTCATGCACCATGGTGTGGTAGGTGATCGCATGGCTGAATTCGGCCAGCTCATCGCGATTGGGAAGCTCGCCCTCCAGCAGGAGATAGGCGACTTCCAGGAAGCTGCACTTCTCGGCCAGATCGTCGATCGGGTAGCCGCGGTGCAGCAGAACGCCCTCATCCCCGTCGATATAGGTGATCTTCGATTCACAGGACGCGGTCGAGGTGAAGCCGGGATCATAGGTGAAATAGCCGCTCTGCCCATAGAGCTTGCGGATGTCGAGCACATTCGGCCCGCTCGAGCCGCTATGGATTGGAAGTTCGAAGGTCTTGCCCGTAGCGGGGTCGTTCAGCGTGGCGACCGCCTTCGCGCTTTCATTCATGAACCTATTCCCGGTAATGTCTGCAGGGGTTGGGGGCGGCGTCATCGCCGACCCGACACGTATCAGGTGCACCGGATTTGGGCTCTCCCCGGCTATTGGGAAGGGGGAACCATACGGCCCTGCAGGGCATCATCGATGCGGGCAAGACATGACTCGCGCCCCAGAACGGCGGCAGCCTGAAAGATCGGCGGGGAGACTGTGCGGCCCGTGAGGGCTGCGCGCAGCGGTTGGGCAAGCGCCCCCAGCTTGATGTCCCGCACCGCCGAAAGCTCCCGCACCGCCGTTTCGAGCGCCTCGCCGGTGAAGGGTTCCACCGTGCCCAGCAAATCGCGCAGCGCCTGCAGGTGCCCATGATGCTCCGGTGCCGTGAACTTT
The DNA here is from genome assembly GCA_964584645.1 of uncultured Rhodospirillales bacterium. Lineage (GTDB taxonomy): Bacteria > Pseudomonadota > Alphaproteobacteria > CAZPBH01 > CAZPBH01 > CAZPBH01. The sequence continues at coordinate 10,359 of CAZPBH010000049.1, forward strand.
GCTGCCTTCTCATCGAGGTCGAGCGGTAAGGGCTTGACCAGAAATGCAGCCTGTTCAGCCAGTTCGACGAGGGTCTTCGCTCGCGGGGTCAAGTCATCAAGACAGGCCTCGATCCTGCCCAGCCCCGCCGCATCGGGGTCCGCACCCAGCAATCCCCGCAGAAACGGCTGCACCGCTTCCAGGATCCGGGTTTTCGGCAGGTCACGCAGATAATGGCCGTTCAGGCTGTTGAGCTTGTCGAAATCGATCCGGGCCGCACCCCGGCCCACGCCGGCGAGGTCGAACAGCTCCAGCGCCCGCTCCGTCGGGATGATCTCCTCATCGCCATGACCCCAGCCCAGCCTCAGCAGGGCGTTGCGCAGCGCCTCGGGCAGATAGCCCATGTCGCGATAGGCATCGATGCCGAGCGCCCCGTGCCGCTTGGAAAGCTTGGCACCATCGGGCCCGTGGATCAGGGGGATATGCGCCATGAACGGAGCCTTCCAGGCAAGCGCGTCGTAGATCTGCTGCTGTCGGAAGGCGTTGTTCAGGTGATCATCGCCGCGGATCACATGGGTGATGCCCATGTCGAAATCGTCGACCACCACAGCCAGCATGTAGGTCGGGCTGCCATCGGCGCGCAGCAGCACGAAATCATCCAGCTGGGCGTTTTCCACGCTGACCGTGCCCTGCACCAGATCCTCGATCACGCTCTGTCCCGTCTGCGGGGCACGCAGGCGGATGACCGGGTCGACGCCTTCTGGCGCCTCGGCCGGGTCACGATCGCGCCAGCGCCCGTCATAGCGCATCGGCCGACCTTCGGCCTTCGCCGTCTCGCGCATGGTGGCCAGTTCCTCCTGGCTGGCATAGCAGCGGTAGGCCAGGCCCTTTTCCAGCAGCGGAGTCGCGCTGTCCTGATGACGTTCG
>CAZPBH010000050.1:0-501 GCA_964584645.1 uncultured Rhodospirillales bacterium
ATCACCGCCACGGCCGCGCCGCAGCTATCGCCCTCACCGGCGTCGAGCGGCAACGCGACCGGAGGGGTCCATTGGCGCCCGCCCAGATGGGTGCTGACAAAGCTCGCGCCGGTGCGCCGCCAGCTGTCCGGGCCGCTGGGGGTGCCATAGCCCGGGGCCCGATCGCCAGGACGGCAGGCGCGCCCTCCAGCTGCGATGCGGCCGCGTGCATGGACGCCCCGCTGATCGCCAGCGCCGCGCCGAAACGGGCTTCCGGCACGTCGATATCGGGGCTGATCGGATATCGCTCCGCCGGATCGACGGCGCTGCCGCCAGCCAGCAGGTTGACCGGATCGCTCACCAGCGCGCCGGATTCATGGCCGAAGGGATAGACCACGCCCGCCCGCTCGACCCCGTCGATATCGCCCTGCGCGGCAGCGACCAGCAACACCGGCTCCGGCATCTGGCTCAGCGCCAGGGCGTCGGCGCCAGGCTGCGGGATTTCCAGCGGTTCGACCCAGC
>CAZPBH010000050.1:511-10946 GCA_964584645.1 uncultured Rhodospirillales bacterium
GTCCAGGATGTGGACAAGGCCGGCACTGCCCTGCGGCGCCCCGACCAGCAGGGAACCCCCCGGGCCTTCGAGCAGCGCTCCCCCGAAGCTCTCGCCGACGACCGGCAGCGGGGCGGCCACATGTTCGGCCGGTTCGCGAATGGTGAAGCCGAAGCGGGTGAAATGGGCGTTGGAGGGATCGCCCGGGTCCATCACGGCGACGGTCAGGCGGATGTCGCCGAGCGCCTCGGCCGTCCCCTGCGCGGTCAGCAGGCGACCGTTGCGCCGCAGGGTCAGCCCGCCGAAACCGACATCATAGCTCTCGCCCTCGGCCAGCGGCACGGGCGGGTAGATCAGAACGGGCTCGTCCCCCGTGGTCAGCCCGCTTTGCAGGACGGGGGTGACAAGCGGGTTGGCGGGATGCGCCCCGGGGGCTGGCCAGCTTGCCGCGCCGCCGCCGCTGCCGCCATCCTCCTCCGGTGTGTGACTCTGCAGCAGTTGCAGTTCCTGCTGTGCTTCGTCCATGCCCGTGGCGCCGCCCCATGACCAGACCGAGACCATCAGCGCGGCCGGGTCCTCGGCCTAGCCGCCAAGCGCGATCGTCGCCTGAAAGCTCTCGCCCAGCTCGACAAGGCTGTCGATCTCGCTGGTGACGACCTCCAGCGGGCCGGTGGCGGCCACACCCTCAGGCAGACCGCCGGCGCCGCCGCCGGGCTAGGCCGAGCCATCGGCCGGCAGCTCGAACCTCAGGAAAAGCTCGCTCGCCTGCGTGGCGAGCGCCGTTCCCGCCATTAGCAGGGCTGCCACCGGCAGCGCGCGTGTTGTTTTCAGGCTCATGGCCGGTCCCCCGCCGGTTTCCGTCGTTCGTCGCACCAATTCCGGCGCCCCCATGCCCACGCTAGGAGGAAAATGCAAAGAAAGTGCAAAGAAAACGGGTGGTTTGGCACCGCATGGCCCGCCGGTGTGCGTCAGGGCGGCGTTCCGGGCGAGACGTGATAGGCGCGGACATACTGGCTGCCGGTGATCAGGGTATGGTCGTGCCAGGATCCGCTGGACCGGCCCCAATTCTCGATGGCTGCAGGGGCCTGGTAGTAGGAGCCCGGGATCATGTCGATCACCGTCTCGCCGAAGAAATCTAAGGTTCCAAGGATGCCATAGACGAAATGGTCGCCATCGGAGGTCACGAAGGGGATGCTGATCTCCACGGTGGGGTCTTCCTCATAGGCCATCGGGGCGAACCATGCCCCGTAATCCGCATGGCCGAAAGGCGCCGGCATGATCTCGACCTCGGCAAAGCCGGACCCGTCATCATGATAGCCGATGGCCGCCCCGCCGGCCGTGGGGTCGAGCAGCCCGGCCACAAAGGCATCCTCGGCCCCGGTGAGGGCGCGGCCGAGCTGGACATGACCGGCCGGTGCGGCGATCCGCTGTTCCAGGGTCCAGCCGGGCGCGCTGGCGATCAGGATCTCGTTGGCACCGGGGCAGCCGATGGCGATCCGGTCGGCCGTGCCCAGAAAGGTGAGGGCATGGCCACAGGCGGCGCCAGAGCCCGGCCCCTCAAGTTCGACCCTGATCCGGGTGCCGAAGCTCGATGTGCCGGACGCGCGGGTAAAGATGTCGATTGCCCCGGCCCCCTCATCGGCGCCCGGCGAGGCGACGGCGATCCGCGTGCCGTCAGGTGCCGCCGTCACGACACCGCCAAAGCCGTGCCCCGGCAGACTGGCCGGAGAGGTGAGGGTGGTCGTGCTCGCCCCATCGACGATGAGGACCGCACCGCGCCCGCTGTCCGCCGCCGAGGCAGGCACCAGCAGCAGGCTGCTGCTTGCCGGCTGGTTCTCCTCCGCCACCGGCATCAGGGGCCCGTCGATGGGCAGGCCGAGCGTCTGAACCGCGAGCGCGTCGCCCCGGCTGCCGCAGGGCCCGTCTTCCAGACAGAAGCGGTGCAGCACGCCCGGATCGGTGCCATCGCCGCGATCACTGACGACGCCGATCACCCCATCGGTCGGGTTGATGAGCACCGCAGCGCCATGACCGAACCCGTCCGCCGAGATCGATCCGGAAGGCGTCAGATCGAGCATGGCGGGATATTCCATCATCCCGAAATGATAGGCGCCCGGCTCGAAGTTTTCGTCCACGAGCACGATCATGAACATGAGCTGATCGCGGGCGAGGCCGACGGGCACCGTCCCCTCCAGATGCACAACCCGGCCCTCGCGCCTCAGCGTATAGGGCACGCCGAACACGCCAAGGGTTTCGCCATCGCCCAGCGGATCGAACCCCCCCTCCATGGTCTCGTCGATCCATGCGTTGCGCATCGCGAACATGGACAGATCGGGGTCGTCGATCAGCTCCTGGGGAAAGACGAACTGGCCGGTCACCGTCGCCCCGGCCTCCTGAAAGCTCTGCAGGTACATGTCGGGCAGGGCGGGATTGCCGCCGCCGAGCTGGCTGCCCCCGCCCTCATCCCCGGTCGGGGCATTGAGACCTTCCAGACCCGGAACCTTGATGCGTATCACCAGGTTCTGCGCCATCACGGGGCCGGCCACCGCCAGGGCGGTCACGGCCAGAGCGGCCACCGCGACGAAGATCACCGCGCTCATCCCTCTGACGCGCCGCGCATGAGTGTTGGCATGTCTCTTCATGGTGTCCCACCCCCAGAAGACCCCGGCCGTGCAGGCCCTCAACCCCTGCGAGTAGAGCCTATTCTTGCAAGGGTGTAAACCCACATCCCGAGCGATGAAGACGAAGAACCTCGCCACGCATCCGCTGGCCGGTGTCATCGGCTGGCCGGTGGCGCATTCCAGATCGCCCGCCCTGCATCGCCACTGGCTGGGCAAGCTGGGCCTGGGCGGGGAGTACGTGCGCTTGCCCGTTAAACCGGGGGCGATGCGCGAGGCGCTGAGCGGCCTGAGGGCGCTGGGCTTTGCCGGCGCCAATGTCACTGTACCCCACAAGCAGACGGCCCTGCGGCTGGCCGATCTGGCCGATGACGTCGCGGCCCGGATCGGGGCGGCGAACACGCTGGTCGTTCTGGAGGATGGGCGGATCGAGGCGCGCAACACCGATGCCTTCGGCTTTCTGGCGCATCTGGCGGCCAGTTGCCCCGAGCGTGACCCGAGCGATGGCCCAGCCGTGGTCCTGGGGGCCGGCGGGGCGGCGCGCGCTGTCGCGGTGGCGCTGAGCGAGGCCGGCTGTCCGGAAGTCCGGCTGCTCAACCGTACACTCAGCCGGGCGACCGAGCTCGCCGCCGACATCCGGGGGGCGGTGCGCGCCCTGCCCTGGGCGGAGGTGCCGCACGCGCTGGCCGATGCAGCGCTGCTGGTCAACACCACCAGCCTGGGCATGGAGGGTCAGCCGCCGCTGGAGATCGACCTTGCGCCCATTCCCGATCAATCGGTCGTTTATGACATCGTCTACACACCGCTTGAGACCGCGCTGCTGGCGGAGGCCCGGGCGCGCGGGCTGGCGGTGGTGGACGGTCTGGGGATGCTGATCCATCAGGCGGTGCCGGCTTTCGAGGCCTTTTTCGGCGTGCTTCCGCCGGTTGACGGGTCGGAGCGCGCGGTGCTGCTGGGCAGCGGGGCAGGCTGATGCGCCTGATCGGCCTGACCGGGAGCATTGGCATGGGCAAGTCCACCGCGGCCGCCATGCTCGCCCGGATGGGGGTGGCGGTGCATGACAGCGACGCCGCCGTCCACCGGCTGCAGGCCCGGGGCGGGGCGGCGGTGCCGGCCATCGAGGCCGCCTTTCCCGGATCGGTGCGCGATGGCGCGGTCGACCGGCAGGCGCTGGGCCAGCAGGTGCTGGGCGACCCGGCGGCGCTGCGGCGGCTGGAGGCGATCCTGCACCCGGCCGTACGGGCGGATATCGAGGCGTTCCTGCGGCGCTGCCGGCTCGAGGGACGGGGTGTGGCGGTGCTGGATGTGCCGCTGCTGCTGGAAGGCAATCTGCACAAGCGTGTGGACGAGGTCTGGGTCATCTCGGCCCCCGCCTTCCTGCAGGCCCAGCGGGTGCTGGCGCGGCCGGGCATGACGCGCGCGAAGCTCGACCAGGTCCGCCGGCGCCAGATGCCTGATGCCGAAAAGCGCGCACGCGCGGATGTCGTCATCCCGAGCGGGCTGGGGCGGGCCGTGACCTGGCGGGCGCTGGCGAGCGCGCTGGCAACAGGCCCTGCCGGCCGATCGACCGCGCGGGGGCTCGCCCGGCGGCGCTTGGCCCCTTATGTGTCAGCCCATGCGTGAGATCGTGCTGGATACGGAAACCACGGGCCTCGATGCGGCGGTCGACCGGGTCATCGAGATCGGGGCGCTGGAGCTGAACAACCATGTGCCGACGGGGCGCAGGCTGCACCTCTACATCAATCCCGAACAGCCGGTGAGCGCGGATGCCGTCGCCGTGCACGGGCTGACCGATGCGTTTCTGGCCGACAAGCCGGTCTTCGCCGAAATCGTCGGGGAGGTGATGGATTTCCTCGGCGAGGCGGTGATCGTCGCCCACAATGCCAGCTTCGACCTCGGCATGCTGAACGCGGAGCTGGCGCGCCTGGGCTTCAGGGCGATCGAGGCCACCCGTGCGGTCGATACGGCCGCGATGGCGCGCCGGAAGTTCCCGGGCGCCCCGGCTTCGCTCGATGCGCTGTGCCGGCGGTTCGAGGTCGACAATTCCAGCCGGACCCTGCATGGCGCCCTGCTGGATGCAGAGCTGCTGGCCGAGGTCTATCTTCACCTCAAGGGCGGGCGCCAGACGAGCCTGATCCTGGGCGCGGATGATGCTCCAGGGCCGGGGGCAGGAGCGGCGGCGCTGGCCCGACCCGATCTGCGCCCCGATCGGGCTCCGCGCGCCCATCCGCCGCTGGAAGCGGCCGAGCGTGACGCCCATGCCGCGCTGCTCGACCGGCTCAAGGACCCGATCTGGCGGCGCCAGCACGAGGGGGGACCAGCCTGATGGGCTATCTTGGCGGCGAGGCTTATCTCTGGGTGCAGGCCCTGCACGTGATCAGCGTGATCGCCTGGTTTGCCGGGCTGTTCTATCTGCCGCGGCTGTTCGTCTATCACTGTGAGGTTGAGCCGGGCTCGGCCGAGGATCAGCGCTTTCAGCTGATGGAGGCCCGGCTGCTGCGGATCATCATGAACCCGGCGATGATCGCCGTCTGGGTGTTCGGCCTGCTGATGCTGTTCAGCAATCTGGCGATCCTGCAGGGGCAGGGCTGGATGCACGGCAAGCTGTTGCTGGTGGTGATCCTGACCGGCTTTCACATGATGCTGGCGCGCTGGCGCCGGCTGATCGCGGCCGGCAAGAACCCGCACGGCGCGCGGTTCTACCGCCTCGTCAACGAGGTGCCGACCGTGATCCTGATCCTGACCGTCATCCTGGCGATCGTGAAGCCGTTCTGATCCCCGGTTGCACCTGATCCCCGGTTGCATGTGACGGCTGATTGCTGTCACCTTGCGCGGGAGCGGGCGGGAATGCGGAAGGGGAACCGATGATCAGCAGGGGGAGGCTTTGCGCTGTGCTTGTGGCGCTTGCGGTGACAGGCGCGCCGGCTTTGGCGCCGGCAGGCGAAAACAGACTGGTCTTTCGCTACAAGGTTATGGAAGGTCTCGGCGCTGGTACCGGCGGCGCATCCCCCAATCAGGCCCCGACCGGACAAATCTGTCTGCCATTGACGTACGACTTTTCTGAGCCCTTTACGGGAGCAGTCTTCATTGCCGACGCCGACGATGCTGCCGCAGACCTCACGATCACCGTGAATGGCGACGACCTGCCGGACGGGGGCGTATGGACCGATCCGAACCCGGATGACCCCTCGGGCTTGACCCTGACGCGCACTCCAGGAGCGAACGCGCTGACCGCAAGCGGGTTCGCTGAGGCATATGGCCTGGACCTCACCATCGAGATCTCCGACGGTCAGGAAAGCGTGACCCTCGCCCATGCCATGAGACCGCGGGGTGTGATGGGCTTCGACTTCCTTGATCGCGCGCCCCGGCTCATCGATTCGGGATGGGAGGTCGTTACTTTACAGGGGGAAAGCTTTGGCGGCGCCATAACCATCGGAGACGAGGATCATGCCGCAAGGGATCCGGGGATGCCCCCTACTGGCGCCTATCAGACGGAGATCCGTGACTGCATCCTTCTGACCGTGCGTGGCACCTTCACGCCCCAGGATACAGGCATCCCGGTCGATCTCGGGAGCACTTCGCTTGCCCCGGGCGGAACCTGGACGGCCGCCGAGGGCGGGCTTGTGGTGACCCGCTCGAGTGCGGGTTACACGCTCACCGCCAGCGGCACGGCGACCACGATCGGGGACTATGAGTTGTTTCTTGACCTCGATGATCGCACCGGCAATGTCGTCAACGGCGACATTACGCCGGTACCCATTGAAGTGAAGTTCCCGGGCTGATTCTTCCCCATCATGAAGCCGTTCTTGAGCCCGACGGTGCCCCCCGCCCGTGCCTGTCGGGCCGGGGTGGGGGCCCGAAGCCGGGACCGCGTCCATCGGCTACACGCGCTGTTAACCGATTTGGTCCATGCTCGGCCCCGGAAGCACAGAATTCGCACGGGGAATGCCATGATGCGACGGGAACACAAGAGAATCCTTCGCAGGGCGGGCGCTTTTTTAGGGGCCGGGCTGCTGCTGGCTACGGTGGCGGGGCTGCCGGTGGCCGCAAAGAACCTCGTCCTGCGGTTCAAGGTGCCGGGGCTGGAGGGCTTTGCAACCGGAAACGGTCCGGGCGGCGGCGGGTCCGCCGGCCCGCCGGTGATCGACGCCGCGCAGCTGGCCACATTTGTCTTCGGGGGTCAGGATTTCGACGGTTCGGTGAGCTTCACCGATCCCGATACGCCCGCCCCGGCGCTGGTGGCGACACTCGATGTCACCTGGACGCCGCATGGCGGCAGCGCCCAGCCCCAGGCCAGCGGCCTGGCCCTTGCCGATGGCGCCAGCTGGACGGCGCCGGCGGGCGGGTTGCGGCTGGAGCGCCCGGCAGGGGAGGCCCGCCTTGTCGCCTCCGGCACCGCCGCACAGGGGCGCTACGATCTTGTGTTGAACGTGGCTGATGGCGACCATCCGACCGTGACGGCCGGCTTCGGGCTCGGCATGCCGCTGCAGGCGAAGCTGGTGGCCCAGACGCATCGGACCGCCAGCGACAATCTCGGCAGCTCCGTCGCCATCGACGGCGACGTCATCGTCGCCGGTGCGTATCGCCACAGCGCGGACGCGGACGGCAACCCGGCGCCGAACCGGGCCGGCGCGGCCTATGTCTTTCGTCGCGATGCAGGCGGCCAGTGGCTGGAGGAACAGAAACTCGTCGCGAGCACGCAGTTAGAGCAGGCCTATTTCGGCGGTGCCGTCGCCATCGACGGCAACCGGATCGCGGTTGGCGCCTATTGGGAGCCCGTGGGCGGCATGAATGTCGTCGGGGCGGTTCATGTCTTCGACTATCAGGGGGGTGCGTGGCAGCACACGGCGCATCTGGTCGCGCCCGATGGCGCGGGCTCCGACTTTTTCGGAGGAGCCATCGCGCTTGAAGGTGACCGGCTGATCGTCGGCGCAAGCCATCATCGGCTCGACGAGAACGACGCCAATTCGGTCTCCGGCGCCGGAAAGGTCTATGCCTATCAGCATGATGGCAGCAGCTGGGGCGTGCCGCAGGAACTGGTCGCCTTTCCGCCCGAGCATCGTGGCGGCTTCTTCGGGTCGGCGCTCGCCCTCGATGGCGATACCCTCGCGGTGAGCGCCCATCAGAACGACTGGGACGAAGCGGGCAATGTCGTCAACAACAGCGGGGCCGTCTACATCTTCGAGCATGACGGCAACGGCTGGCAGCCGCAGGACAAGGTGACACCCGAAGACCATCACGATACGGCCGAGTTTTTCAGGGCAGTTCTCGATGGCGATCTGCTGGTCGTCGGCGCGGGCGGCCAGAAATACCCCGCCACAGGCACCAGCCCGGAAGTCGATTATGCCGGTGCGGCCTATGTCTTCACCCGCAGCGGCAATGACTGGGTCCAGCAGCAGAAGCTGACGGCCCCGCCGGGGCGGGAGAGCTGGGCCTTGTTCGGGTCGACCCTGGCGCTGTCCCCCACACGGCTGGCCATCGTCGAGCCGGGTGAGGATCTGGATGCCGACGGGCTCGACGCGGTGAACAATGCCGGCGCCATCTATCTCTATGAACGTAACGGGACCACCATCGACGGCGCTGCACCGTCGAAGATCGTCTCCATCGACCGGCGCAATGGCAGCGAATTTGCCCTCGCCGTGGCCATGGACGGGTCAACCCTCGTTGCGACCGAGCGCAATGCCAGCACCGACGCGAGCGGCGGCAGTTACGCTTTCGAGGCCGGCGCCCTCTTCGTGATCGAATAGCCAAGCCCTGACCGCTGGCGGGGCGGTGCCCGGACAGGCGCTACCATCCCTTAAGGATTGAGGCGTAGGCTGGTCCCCATGGATGGTGCATCGGGGGGTAGACCATGCGAGCAGGTGGAGCGCACATCAACTGGGCGAACCGGTTGTCGGGACCGCTGATCGTTCTGGCTCTTGGCGTGCTGGCGGCAGCCCCGGCCCTCGCCCACCTCGTGATCCGCGTCAAGGTCGATGTCCAGTGCACCGAGGACGGCGAGATCGCCGGCACCTGCGAGGTGGATAACGGCTGGGAGGGCGATGGTAGCGGCCCCAATGGCGCCAACATGCCGCCAGCAGGCAGCATCCCCGATGTCAGCATGATGGTCACCGAGGCGGGAGCGTGGGAGCTCGATCTCGATGGTCTGATCACCGATCCCGATGGTGATCCCCTCACCTATCAGGCCTGGGCCTTCAGCGGCAGGTGTACCGCCCGATTGAAACAACCTGCTTTTGAGGTGACAGGGGCGAGCCTGCGCCTGAATGGCGGGGCTGGACTGGGGACTCATGATATATGTGTCGTTGCCGATGACGGGTTTCAGAAGACCTATGTGACCTTCGCGCTGGAGACCACGCCGCTGGCGCCGGACCTGTCAGGCAGCTTCGTGACGGTCTGGCGGACGACCGGCGCGGACACCATCGAGTTGCCGCTGGTCGCCGGCCATGGTGGCAGTCATGGCTTTGATCTGATCTGTGGCAGTGAGCCTGCGGTGCCCATCACGGACGCCGATCTGAGTGCTGCTCGCTGCACTTTCGCTACCGCTGGCGACCATGTGATCGCCATCTCCGGCCAGATGGGCGGCTGGGCGCTCGATAATGGCAGCGACAAGGACAAGCTGATCGAGATCCAGAATTGGGGGCCCTTCCGCTTCGGCCTGCGCGGCGCGGACCGGGGTGAATTTGAGGGCGCGACCAACCTCACAATTACCGCCAATGGCCCACCCACCATCGCCGGTACAGACCTTTCGCGTGCTTTTCTCAACACGCAGAGCCTCACTGATGTTCCTCATATTGGGAGTTGGGAGGTTGGCCATGTCACGAACATGAGCAGAATGTTCAACAACGCCTTTGATTTTGTCGGCGATATTGGCGGCTGGGATGTAAGCAGCGTCACAGATTTCTCAAATATGTTAAAGAGCGCTCAGGAATTCAATCAGAATATTGGAGGATGGGATGTATCATCTGCACTAAACATGGCAGGGATGTTCTTCGACGCCCAAAAATTCAATCAGGATATTGGTGAGTGGGATGTAAGTTCTGTCACATCAATGAGTCAGATGTTCGAGGATGCCTATGACTTCAATCAAGATATCAGCGAATGGGATGTAACATCTGTCAATGACATGTCTCGGATGTTCGCCGATACACACCGATTCAATCAAGATATCAGTGAATGGGTTATGTCGGGCGTAACTTACATAACTGATTTGTTCATGAACGCCAGGGACTTCAATCAAGATATCAGTGCATGGGATCTATCAGGAACATCTTCTTTATCTGGTGTTTTCTATGGTACGTGGAGCTTCAACCAAGATATTAGTAGTCTTGATATAAGTACCATAACCAACATGCAAAATCTGTTCTTTGATGCGCGTGCCTTCAACCAGGATTTGAGCGGCTGGGATGTCAGCCATGTGGCGAACATGCGCAACATGTTCGCGCGTGCAGATGTCTTCAATCAGGATCTCTCGGGATGGTGCGTGGGGTCGGTCACCAATTACACCGATTTCGATGAGGATGCCGACGCCTGGACGCTGCCCGATTCGCGGCCCACCGGCTGGGGCAACCCGAACGCACCGCAATGTCTTGCCAATCCCGGGGGCGATTTCGTGTCGGTGTGGGACATCACCCCGGGGGCGGACACCATCACCCTGCCGCTGGTCAATCAGGGGACGCACAACTTCACGGTCGATTGGGGCGACGGAACGACGTCGGACATCACATCGGCCACCGATGCTGACCGTATCCACAGCTATGCTGCCGACGCGCCCGACCCCGTCACCATCACCATCACCGGCGAGATGGGCGGCTGGGCATTCGACGGCGGCAGCGATGCCA
>CAZPBH010000051.1:0-3668 GCA_964584645.1 uncultured Rhodospirillales bacterium
CCGCGCGCCGCACGGTGCCGCCCGAGGTGTTCGCCGCCGCGCCGCGCTTCCATCGCGGCGGCTATCTGGCGCCGGACGAGCGCCCGGTCATCGCTCAGACCGGCGAGCGCATTCTCAGCCGGCGCGAGAACGCGGACTTCATGGCGCTCATGGCGCGTCTGGCGCTTGCGCCGTCGCAAGCGCCCAGCCCGGCGATGTCTGCGCCGATGACGGGGCCAGCGCCTGCTGGGTGTGGGAAGAGCACATCGATAGCCAGCGCGATTGCGGCACGGCGCTGGGGGCCGCCGATCCGGCCACGCTGAGCCCGGCGCAGGCGCGCACCCTGCTGGAGAGCTGCGGTTATGGCGACGAGATCGCCCAGCACATGTTCGAGCGGCGCCGCGAGGCCTGGTTCGAGGCGTGGAAGATCTGGTGGATCAACCGCCCCGACCCGGAGATGACCGCATGGCTGGACGCCGATGGCGCCAATACGGGCCAGCCTTCCTACTGGGCCAGCACCGGCTACGATCCTCTGAAATGGAACGAAACCCTGGCCCTGCAGCGCGTCCGCGCCACCTGCGAGAGGATGTAGGACAGGTCTGATCACCATTCCCGGACCGTGGTTTCCGGGCCCGGGATCGTTCATAGAATAGGTGCATGAAACCTTCCGCTCGCATGGCCATGGCCATCGATCTGCTGGCCGAGGTGCTGCGCGGCGAACGGCCGGCGGATTCGGTCGTCAGTCATTTCCTGCGCACCCGCCGCTTCATTGGCGCCAAGGATCGCCCGGCCATCGTGGATCCGGTCTGGCGCGTACTGAGGCGTCGGGCACGGCTCGGCTGGCACCTCGCCCGTGCCGGAGCGGAGGCAACGCCGCGCCATCTGGTGATTGCTGATCTGGTGGTGGGTGAAGCGATGCATCCGAACGCGCTGGCCAGCTGGTTCGATGGGCAGGGCCACGGGGCGGACCGGTTGAAGCAGTCCGAGCGCGATCTGGCCGCCTATCTTCATGGCCGGGCGCTGGAGCCCGAGGACATGCCGGCCGTCGTGGCGGCCGAAATTCCGGGCTGGGCCGCCGACCCGCTGCGTGCTGCCCTTGGTCCGGGCTGGATCGAGGAGATGCGCGCCCACCGTGAACCGGCAGCCGTCGATCTTCGGGTGAATGTCGCCCAGATGAAGCGCAAGAAGGTGGTCGAGCGGCTGGCCGAGGACGGGATCGTGGCGGAGCCGACGCCTTACGCGCCCCATGGCTTGCGGCTCGCCGAGCGGGTTGCGATCCAGAACCACGCCCTGTTCCGCTCGGGCGCGATCGAGATCCAGGATGAGGGCTCCCAGCTGGTGGCGGAGCTGGTGGCGGCCCTGCCGGGCGAGCAGATCTGCGATTTCTGCGCCGGTGCCGGGGGCAAGGCGCTGGCCTTGGCGGCCACGATGGCGGGGAAGGGCAGGGTGGTCGCCTGTGATGTGCTGGACAAGCGCCTGGCCCGGGCGAAGGAACGGATCAAGCGCACCAACCAGCACAATATCGAGACGCGCGCCCTGTCGAGCGAATCCGACAAATGGGTGAAGCGCAATCGCGCCAAATTCGATGCGGTTCTGGTCGATGCCCCGTGCACGGGCACCGGGACATGGCGGCGCAACCCCGATGCCCGCTGGAACCGGCTCGGCCCCGATCTGGACGAGCTTCACGACCTGCAGCGGCGCATCCTGGCATCGGCCGCGCGGCTGGTAAGGCCAGGCGGGCGGCTGATCTATGCCACCTGCTCCCTCCTGCCCAGCGAGAACGAGGAGCAGATCGCGCATTTCCTTGCCGATCATCCGGAGTTCAGCACCCGCCCCGCCGGGGTCGTGCTCGGCCGCGATGACATGGTTGCCGGAGATTTCCTGCGGACATGGCCCGGTCGGCATGGCACCGACGGGTTCTTCGCTGCCCTGCTTCACCGGCACAAGCCATGACCGGTCTTGCGGCTGCAGGCAGGCTCGGGCTATGCCCGTCCCAGCCGACCCGATCCTGACCCCATTCTTCGCGCCCTGACCTTGACCATTCACCTCCGCCCTGCAGGCCCGGCCGATTCCGAGGAACTGTCCGCTGTCCAGACCGCCAGTTGGCAGGCGGCCTATCGTGATGTGCTGTCGCCTTCGGTGCTGCAGCGCGTCAACACCGTCTGGGGGGTCGGGCATTGGCGCCGGGTGCTGAGCGACATCGAGCGCCCCGGGGCGACCCTTGTCATCGATTCTTATGCAGAGGGCCGGCTGCTGGGCTTCGGAACCTGCGGGCCGCAACGCAGCCAGGTCGAGGGCTATGCTGGAGAAATCTATGCGCTCTATCTGTTGCCGGAGGCACAGCGCATCGGCCATGGTCGCCGGCTGATGGGTGCGCTCGCCCGGGTGCTGAAGGCCCAGAACATGGGAACGGCCCTCGTCTGGGCGCTTTCGGTCAATCTCGGGGCAAGGCGCTTCTACGAGGCGCTTGGCGGCAAGCCGCTCGGACCCCGGATGGTGCATCTCTTCGGTGAGGACATGGCCGAGGCCGGCTATGGCTGGGACGATCTGGAGGATCTCTGCGCCCTTGGACTTGATGAGGACGGTCCCGCATGAGTGACGCCTTCACGCCCGAAAGGGCCACGCCGGAGCTTCCCGACGAGCGTCTGCTGATCGTCGATTTCGGCAGCCAGGTCACCCAGCTTATCGCGCGGCGGGTGCGCGAGGCCGGGGTCTATTGCGAGATCCGGCCCTTCAACGCCCTGACGCCCTCGGAATTCGAGGATTTCGGCCCGCGCGGGATCATCCTCTCCGGCGGTCCGGCCTCCACGCTCGGCATCGATGCGCCGGCCGCACCTGCATTCCTCTTCGCCAGCGGACTGCCGATCCTTGGCATCTGCTACGGCCAGCAGACGATGTGTGCACAGCTCGGCGGGGCGGTCGAAATCGCCGAGACCCGGGAATTCGGACGCGCCCATGTCGAGATCGTCGATGATTGTGCGCTGTTCGGGACGGTCTGGGCCCGGGGAGCGTCCGAGCAGGTCTGGATGAGTCATGGCGACCGGGTGACCCGGCTGCCGGAGGGCTTCCGTGTGGTGGCCGCCAGCAGCGGCGCCCCCTTCGCTGCCATCGCCGACGATACAAGGCACTATTACGGTGTCCAGTTTCACCCTGAGGTGGTCCACACGCCCCATGGCGGTGCGCTGCTCGCGAACTTCGCACGGGTTATCTGTGGCTGTACGGGAAGCTGGACGATGGCGCGCTTCCGGCAGAGCGCGCTGGAAGCGGTGCGCGAGCGGGTCGGCGAGGCCCGTGTGATCTGCGGGCTTTCCGGCGGTGTCGACAGCGCGGTGACGGCCGTGCTGCTGCACGAGGCGCTCGGCGACCGGCTCACCTGTATCTTCGTCGATCACGGGCTGATGCGCGCGGGCGAGGCCGAGGAGGTCGTGCGCCTGTTCCGCGGCCATTACAACATCCCGCTCGTGCACCGGAATGCCGAGGATCTCTTTCTGGGCGCGCTGGAGGGTGTCGAGGACCCGGAGCAGAAGCGCAAGACCATCGGCCGCCTTTTCATCGAGGTTTTCGAGCAGGAGGCGGCCAGGCTCGGCGGGGCTGAATTCCTGGCCCAGGGCACGCTCTATCCCGATGTGATCGAGAGCGTGTCCTTTACCGGCGGCCCCAGCGTCACGATCAAGAGCCACCATAATGTC
>CAZPBH010000051.1:3678-10863 GCA_964584645.1 uncultured Rhodospirillales bacterium
GGCCTGCCCGAGCGCATGAACATGAAGCTGGTCGAGCCGCTGCGCGAACTGTTCAAGGATGAGGTCCGCGAACTCGGGCGCGAGCTTGGCCTGCCGGAGAGCTTCGTCGGTCGCCATCCCTTTCCCGGCCCCGGTCTGGCGATCCGGATCCCCGGCGCGATCACGCGCGAGAAGCTCGATATCCTGCGCAAGGCGGACGCGATCTATCTGGAGCAGATCAGGCAGGCCGGGCTCTATGATGCGATCTGGCAGGCTTTCGCGGTGCTGCTGCCGGTGCGCTCTGTCGGTGTCATGGGGGACAGCCGTTCCTATGAGCATGTCTGCGCGCTGAGGGCGGTCACCTCCACCGACGGCATGACGGCCGAGAGCTATCCCTTCTCACATGACTTCCTGACCGCTACCGCCACACGGATCATCAACGAGGTCAAGGGAATCAACCGGGTGACTTACGATGTCACCTCCAAGCCCCCCGGCACCATCGAATGGGAATGACGTCTCCACGTCGAATTTCCGCAAGAGGGCCCGATCGCAGGGGTGGCGTGCAGCTCTTCTGGCCTCCGCAGCCCGGTTTTCGGCCCCTTACCCCATTGCGTGGCTCATGGGAGCCGCTATAGTGCCCCGCGCGTTCACAGGCCATCACCGAACGTTGCAGAAAGGACATCCCATGATCACTCGTACCCTTGGTCTCGCTGTCGTTGGCGCCGGTGCGCTGGCGCTTTCCGCCTGCGCTCAGCTGAGCGAACAGGATCGTGCCCTGCTGGAGCAGGCCCGCACCTCTTCCCAGAATGCCGAACAATCCGCCTCTCAGGCCGCCCAGTCGGCCGCCGAAGCCGCCCGTGCGGCCGAAGCCGCCCAGCGTCGGGCCGAGGAAGCCGCGCAGATGGCGCAGGAAGCCTCCGAGAAGGCCGACCGCATGTTCAACCAGTCGCTGCGCAAGTAAGCCGCTTCACTGGCTTTCGATCAAGAAGGCGCCCGGTTCCTGCCGCGGCGCCTTTTTTCCTGCCCGGTTGCCGTTTCTCAGATGATGGCGACAGGATAGCCCGCCCGTGCCTTCACGGCCCTGCGGACCGCCTGCCAGTCGATGCGACCGGCCGCCTCGCCGGCATGTTCGATCACCATGCGGCTGAAGCCTTCGGGCAATTCGAACCTGAACTCCCCGTGCATCTCGATCTGGTCGGCCTGGCTCTTCGAGGGATGGGCCTCCAGCCAAAGGCGGTCCTCCGCCCAGGCGAGCTTGATCGGCTGGTCGACGACATGGACGCTGGTCCCCGTGGGTGTCATCTCGTAAAGCCGGGCGATATCCTCGGGATAGAGGCGGATGCAGCCGCTCGAAACCCGCCGTCCCACGCCCCAGGGCTTGTTGGTGCCGTGGATCAGATAGGCCGGCCAGCCGAGATAGAGCGCATGACTGCCGAGCGGGTTGTCGGGCCCGGGACCGACCACGGCCGGCAGGCTCGGATCCTCGGCACGCATGCGCGGGGTGGGGCGCCAGCTTGGCCCTTCGGCGCGGCGTACGATGGTCGTGGCGCCCAGGGGCGTCTTCATGCCCTCACGTCCCACGCCGATGGGAAAGGTGACCGTGGGTCGGCCATCGGAAAAGAAACGATAGAGACGCATCTCCCCCAGATTGACCACGACATCGGCACGCGGCGCATCGGGCAGAAGATGGCGCGCGGGAATGGTCAGGCGCGTGCCCGCACCGGGTACCCAGGGGTCAACATCCGGGTTGGCGGCCCGCAACTCGACGAATCCGAGATTGAGATTGCGCGCGATGTCGAGCAGCGTCTCCTCCGCCTGCACCACATGGCTGGCCATGGACCCGATGACCTCTGATGCCGGCTGAGCCATGCCGGCAGCCGGGCCGGCCGCAGCAGGTCGGACGCCCAGCGCTGCCATCCCGGCCCCGCCAGCCAGCGCCCCGAGAGCCCGTCGTCGATCGAAAAGAATATCCTGTGCCATCGCCTTCAACTTGTCTGGGAAGCGATTCATGGTAACAACATCATAGATGTTGCGTGAATTTGTCCAGATCAGGGCTCCGATGTTGGCGAAGCACCTCACCCGTTCCCAACCCTTGTTCCGCTCATGGGCCACCGGGCTCACCACCGCACTGGCCCTGGTGGTCATCGCTCTCGCCATGATGGCCGCCCCAGCCCCGGCGCGGGCCGATCAGGGGGTTCAGATGGCCTCCATCCCCCCCGATCGCGGCATTTATGCGGACATGGTGGTGGTCGACAAGACGCGCCGTGAGCTGCACCTGATGCGCGCCGGGTTCGTCTTCCGGACCTTCCGGGTCGCCCTTGGGTCCGAGCCCCTCGGTCACAAGCGCTATCAGGGCGATGGCCGGACGCCGGAGGGCGAATATGTGCTCGACTGGTGGCACCCGAACAGCAGTTTCTACAAGGCGATCAGGGTGTCTTACCCCAATGATCGCGATCGCGCCCGCGCCAACGCCATGGGCAAATCGCCGGGCGGGTCGATCATGATCCACGGGCTGCCCAACGGTTTCGATGCGGCTTATGTGAACCATCCCCATGACGACTGGACCGAGGGCTGCATCGCGGTGACCAATGAGGAAATGGACGTCATCCATGCCCATGTCCGTGAGGGCACCTCGATCCTGATCCTGCCCTGAACAAGGGACCCTCAGGCGGGCCTCCGGGCCACGATCCCTGACATTTCCGCATGGCGGCTGGCGGGCCGGGCGCGCGCCTTTTTGCGTTGCAAAAACTTGTTCGCGCGTTATACCGGCCTAGCTCTCACCATATATCGGTTCGATATACCGGTTAGGAATTTCCCAGGCTTGGGCTGCGGGCCCGCCAGGCTGCAAGAAGAAAACTCATGTTCGATGCGCGCACTCTCTGTCTCGGCTGCGTCGCGTTTCGCGACTGCTCAGGCTATGAGATCCGCAAGGTCCTGACCGAAGGCCCGGTGAGCCATTTCGCCGAGGCCAGCTTCGGCTCCATCTATCCGGCCCTGCGGGCGCTGGAGGCCGACGGTCTGATCGTCGAGGTGGCGGGGTCGGAGGGCCGTGCGGACAAGCGTATCTTCCGGGCCACGGAGGCCGGGCGCCAGGTGCTGATGGCCAATCTGCTCGGCCCGACGGACCGTGATCGCCTGCGTTCCGATTTCGCCTTCAAGATGCTGTTCGCCGACTGGCTGGATACAGAGGACCTCGCCCGCCTGATGGCCGAGCGCGAGGCCTGGCTGGATGAGCAGCTGCGCCGCTGGGAAACCTGCACCTCCGACCGGATGACGCCGGGCCAGCTTTACGTCCATGGGCTTGGACGTGCGATGTACCATGCCGAACGCGATTACATCGCCGCGCATCGCGATGCGCTGATCCGCTCCTGCGGATCGGGCGAACAAGCCGATGACCTTCCTCTCCCGACCCGATCGGTGGCCTGATCCATGCCTGTCCTGAAACGCTCCCACATCATTGCCCTCGGCATCGCTGCAGCCGTGGTCATCTGGATTGTCAGCGGCGTGCTCGGCCCCAACCGTGCCGGCGGGGAAAACGGTCAGCCCGAAGCCGCCGGCGAGGAGGCTCTTCCTCAGGTGCGTGTGGCGACCCTTGAGGCCGAGCCCTGGCAGCGGCAGATCACCGTCAATGGCCGCACCGAGGCCTTTCGCAAGACTCGCGTGGCGGCCGAGGTCCGTGGGCGGATCGAGGCAACACCGGTCCCTCGAGGTTCCCGGGTCGAGGCGGGCCAGGTGATCGTCGAGCTGGCCGAGGAGGATCGGCGCGAGGAAGTCGCGCGCGCCCGCTCGCTGGTCGAGCAGCGCCGCATCGAGTTCAACGCAGCCGAGTCGCTCTCTGAGCGTGGCTTCAACACCGAGATCCGCCGGGCCGAGACCAAGGCGCTTCTCGACGCAGCCGAGGCCGAGCTGCGCCGCGCCGAACTGGCACTCGCCAACACCGATATCCGCGCACCCTATGCCGGCATTCTTGAAGAGAGGCCGGTGGAAATCGGCGATTTCGTCTCGGCCGGCGAGGTCGTGGCCAATCTGGTCGAACTCGATCCGATCCGGGTGGTGGGCTATGTCAACGAACAGGTGGTCGGCCGGCTCCAGCTGGGCGAGCCGGCAAGGATCCGGATCGCGGGCGTTGGCGAACGCGAGGGCGTGGTCGCCTTCCTTTCAGCCAGCGCCGATCCGGCCACACGCACCTTCCGCGTGGAGGTCGAGGCGCCGAACCCGGATTTCCGGATCGTCGATGGCCAGACGGCCCAACTTCTCATACCGCTGGACACCGAGCTCGCCTATCAGGTCAGCCCGGCTGTGCTGGCGCTGACCGATAATGGCCAGATCGGGGTCAAGGCGGTGGATGAGACCAACATCGTGCGGTTCTACCCGGTCGAAATCCTCGAGGATGATCCGGCCGGCATGTGGATCGGCGGTTTGCCGGAAAATCTGACCCTGATCACCGTCGGCCATGATTTCGTCGATGTCGGGGTTGAGGTCGAGCCGGTCGAAATGCCGGTACGCACACAGATCGGGGAGCGCTGAGGCCCATGATGAACGCAGTGATCGATGCCGCACTCGGCCGGGCCCGGGTGGTGATCGCCACCCTGGCGATGCTGCTCATCGCCGGCGCCTATGCCTATTCGGCGATCCCCAAGGAGGCTGAGCCCGACATCACGATCCCGCTCGTCTATATCAGCCTCTATCATGAGGGCATCTCGCCCGAGGACGCCGAGACGATGCTGCTGCGCCCGCTCGAGGCCGAGCTGCGCTCGCTGGAAGGGCTGGAGGAGATGCGTTCCACCGGCTATCTGGGCGGCGGCAATGTGATCCTCGAATTCCAGGCGGGTACCCACCCCGAACTTGCCTATCAGGATACAAAGGACGCCGTTGACCGGGCCAAGGCCGAACTCCCGACCGAGACCGAGGAGCCCAGCGTCAACGAGGTCTCGCTCTCCGAATTTCCGATCCTGGTGGTGACGCTTTCCGGTGATGTGCCGCAGCGCACGCTGCAGGAGCTTGCCCGCAATCTGCGCGATGACATCGAGGGTATCCCCGCCGTCCTCTCGGCCGATCTGGCGGGCGAGCGCGAACAGCTTCTGGAGATCATCGTCGATCCCCTGCTGATCGAAAGCTATGGCCTGTCCGCGACCGATCTGCTGCCGTTGTTCCAGCGCAACAACATGCTGGTTGCGGCCGGGCAGATCGACACCGGGCGCGGCGCGTTCTCGATCAAGGTCCCGGGGCTGGTCGAGACGGCCGAGGACATTCTCGACATGCCGGTCAAGGTCAGCCAGGACGCGGTCGTGCGCGTGCGCGACATCGCCGAGGTGCGGCCGACCTTCCGCGAACCGCAGAGTCTCGCCCGTACCCAGGCCGAGCCGTCCATCGGCATCGAGGTCAAGAAGCGCCCGGGCGAGAACCTGATCCGGACGGTCGAGGATGTGCGCGAGCTGGTGAACCGCGAGGCTCAGGCCTGGCCCGACGCGGTGAACATCACCTTCGCCCAGGATCGCTCCGACGAGATCACGATGATGCTGGGCGAGCTGCAGAACAGCGTCCTGACGGCGGTCATCCTGGTCATGATCATCTGTGTCGCAGCCCTCGGCCTGCGCACCGCGCTGCTGGTCGGTGTGGCCATTCCGGGCTCGTTCCTCGTCGGTATCCTCGTGCTGTTCGTGGGCGATTTCAGCATCAACCATGTCACCATGTTCGGCCTGCTGCTGTCGGTCGGGATCCTCGTGGATGCCGCCATCGTCGTCACCGAATATGCCGACCGCAAGATGACCGAGGGGCTCGACAAGCGGGCCGCCTTCGGGCTGTCGGCGAAGCGCATGGCCTGGCCGATCATCAGCTCCACCGCGACCACGCTGGCCGCCTTCCTGCCTCTGATCTTCTGGCCCGGGATGCTGGGCGAGTTCATGAAGTTCATGCCCGTGACCCTGATGGCGGTGCTGACCGCCTCGACCCTGATGGCCCTGATCTTTGTGCCCACGCTCGGCAGCATCTTCGGCAAGCCGGGCGCCGGGGACCCGGAGGTGATGAAGGCGCTGGCAGCAAGCGAAGAGGGCGATGTGCGCAGCGTGCGGGGCATCACCGGGCGCTATGTCGGGATTCTCGACCGTCTGCTGAACCATCCCCTCAAGGTCGTTGCCGGGGCCGTGGCGCTCCTGTTCGGCATCCAGATTCTCTACACCGCCTTTGGCAGCGGCGTGCAGTTCTTCCCCGAGGTGGAGCCCGACCGCGTGCAGCTGATGGTCCATGCGCGCGGCAATCTCTCGGTCTGGGAGCAGCATGAGCTGATGCGCGAGGTTGAATCCCGTGTCACCGGGCTGGAGGGCGTTTCCATCGTCTACACCCGCACCGGCGAGGCCGGTTTTGCCGGCGGCGGCTCGGTCGCGGAGGATGTGATCGGCTCGGTGATGCTCGAGTTCAACGAATGGTTCGAGCGGCCGCCGGTGGCCGCCATCCTTGCCGAGGCACGCGAGCGGACCCGCGATCTGGCCGGCATCACGGTCGAGGTGCGCGAGGAAGAGGCCGGTCCGCCCATCGGCAAGCCTGTCGCCATCCAGATGACCACCGATTTCCCCCAATTGCTGCCGCCGATGATCGAGATCGTGCGCGCCCGCATGGAAGCCGATCCCGACCTGATCGACATCGAGGACAACAGCTCGCTGCCGGGCATCGAGTGGAACCTGGCGGTCGACCGGGCCGAGGCCGCCAAATACGGGCTGGATGTGCAGCAGGTCGGGCAGGCCGTCCAGATGGTCACCCGCGGCATGATCATCGGCACCTATCGGCCTGATGGGGCAGATGACGAGGTCGATATCGTGCTGCGCTATCCGGAGGCCTATCGCGGCGTCGACCAGCTGGATCAGGTGCGTATCGAGACCCCGCTGGGCTCGGTCCCCATCGCCAATTTCGTGGCGCGCGAGGCGCGCCCGCAGGTGACGACCGTCAACCGGATCGAAGGCCATCGCATGGCCGTGGTGCGCGCGGACGTGCCCCCCGGCGTGCAGGCCACCGTCAAGAACGCGGAGCTGCGCGCCTGGGTTGACGAGCAGAATTTCGACCCGCGCGTCACGGTCGAATTCCGCGGCGAGGACGAAGAGCAGCGCGATGCCCAGGCATTTCTCGGCATTGCCTTCTCGCTCGCCCTGTTCCTGATGGCAGCGATCCTGGTGACCCAGTTCAACAGCTTCTACAGCGCCTTCCTGATCCTCA
>CAZPBH010000052.1:0-10852 GCA_964584645.1 uncultured Rhodospirillales bacterium
GGCGAATGTGCTCCGCTACTGGCCCGGCATGCTGGCGCAGCTGCGCACCCAGCTTGAGGTCGGGCCGGTCACGCTGGAGGACATTCCACCGGTGATCGCGGAACGCTTCGTGGCCGCCGATGGCCGCTACCGTATCGAGGTGGTCCCGGCCGAGATGATCACCGATGCGCGGGCGAGGGATCGGTTCGTCGATTCGGTGCTGGAACTTGCCCCGGATGCGGCAGGCGATGCGCTGCAGGTGGCGATGTCGGGCCGGATCATCTCGGGCGCGATGATCAAGGCGGCGCTGACGGCCTTTGCGCTCGTCGGCCTCTTTCTGCTGCTGACCCTGCGCCGGGTGCGGCCGGTGCTGCTGGTGCTGATGCCCATAGCTCTGGCGGCGATCCTGACCTCCGCACTCGGCTACAATATCGGGCTGCCCTACAATTTCGCGAATGTTATCGTGCTGCCGCTGCTGATCGGGCTCGGGATCGACAGTGCGATCCACCTTGCCCTGCGCGGCGAACGGATGGGCGAGGCCGCGCAGGTGCTTGATACCTCCACACCGCGGGCCATCGTGTTCTCGACCCTGACGACGGTCGGGGCGTTTGGCAGCCTGATGTTTTCCGAGCATCGGGGCACGGCCAGCATGGGCGCTCTGCTGGCGCTGGCGATCGCGATCAGCTGGGTCTGCGTGCTGGCGGTGTTGCCCGTGGTGATGGATTTTCTGGACAGACGCCGGTCACGCCCCCAATCTCCCGATCCATGAGACACGCGTCCTTGCCTGTTTCCACCGCCCTGCTTCTCGCTCTGGGCCTGTCGGGAAGCCCGCTTGCCTCTGCCGGGCCGCCATCGGCACCTGCACCTCTGGGCGATCCTGCCAGCGGCGCCGAGCCGCTGTTGGCCCCCTCGGCCTGTACCACAGAGGCAGCGCGCCAGCATCTGGACGAGCTGGCTGGCCGCGCCTTCGAGATCGCGGCCGATGAGGCGCGCTCGATGGAGGCAAAGACGGCTGATCTCGCCGCCCTCATGGACAGCTATTTCGACCTTCCCTTCATCGGTTCCTTCGCCCTTGGCCGGCATCTCTCGGACATGTCGCCCGAGCAGCTTGCGGCCTTCGATGCCGTGTTTCCGCGCTATTTCGTCGACGCCTATGCCGAACGGATCGGCAAGATCGTCGAAGCCTCCTTCGATATCGGCGAGGCTGTGGAGCGTCGCCCCGGCGATTTCGTCGTGGAGAGCGAGATCGAACGTCGATCCACGGGTGACATCATCGACGTGCGCTGGCGCATTCGGTGCGGGGAGGAGGGCGAGATGGCCATCATCGACTTTGCGGCGCGGGGCGTATCAACCGTCATCACCCAGCGCAGCGAATTTGCCGGTGTGATCGATGACCGCGGTATCGCCGGGTTGCTAGTGGAGCTGGAAGAGCGGGCGCAGGACGCCGAGATCAACTGATGGCGCCGAACCGTTCGGCCCGGAGCGTGCTTCAGAAGCGATAGCCGGTCATGAAGCCGCCAACCAGCTCGGTTTCGCCCCACATCAGCCCGGCATCGCGGGCGGGGCCCATGAACTGCTCGACCTGGGCAAGCCCCGACACGAACCAGCGATTGCTGAAGCTGTAGGTCGCGGTCGCCCCCAGGGCCATGCTCTGCAAGCCGGCAGCGGGCTCATAGCCCCGGCTGGAAGAGCGGTAGCTGAACCCGTTGGAATCGGCAGCGGCACTGAACAGTGGCTGGTCGGCGAAGGTCAGGCTTGGTTCCACCTCGACGAGGAACTGGTCGCCGGCGCGCGTCGAAAAGCGCACGCCGAGGCTGGCTTCCGTACCCGTGGCAGTCCCGACATTCTCGCGCCGATAGCGGCCTGTCAGAGCCCAGCTCTCGCTCAGGCCGACCGAGCCGTAAATCATCGCTCCCTTGTCGGGCAGGGCGTTGGGTACGAGGGCGGCCTCGCTCTCGTCCAGCCGGATCCCGATCTCGGTTCCCGGAGCCAGGCGGATCACGCTGGTTGCGCCGCGCGGGTCAGGCCGACGCAAGCCGTTGCGCCAGATCAGCTCGGCCTCGAGGTCGATCACCTCGCCGGCCGATTCGGCCGCGAGGGTGGGAAACCCTCCCGAGAGATAGGCCTCCTGTGCGGCGAGGGCCGGCTTGCCCTGGCCCACGCCCAGCGCGCACAAAACCAACCCGGCCGCCATGGCGGTCGGGGTGAGGTGAGGCGCGCGAGCGCGCTTGCGGGCCGGATCGTTGACCATCTCTTCACCATATCCTTGCAGGTGCAACGCAGCAATCCCGATACGGAAGAGACCTTGCAATCCTGCGCAGCTGATACCTTGCAGCAACAGGTGCGAATTTATGGTTAACGCCGATGCAGCGGGGGGGCGTTCCGGTATGTGGCGGCTCCAGGCGGACGTCTGTGCGCGCCCTGAGGCCGTCAGATCAGCCCTTCGCTCTTCAGGCTCGTATGGCCGTGCCGGCCGATGATGATGTGATCGTGAAGGATGATATCGAGCTTGCGGGCCGCGGCGCCGATCTCCTTGGTGATGGCGATATCCGCACGGCTGGGTGTGGGGTCGCCGCTCGGGTGGTTGTGCACGAGCAGGATCGCCGTGGCGTTCAGCTGTACGGCCCGCCGCACGATCTCGCGCGGGTAGACGGGCGCCTGATCGACCGTGCCCTCGCCCTGCACCTCGTCGCGCAGCAGGCGATTGCGTCGGTCGAGATAAAGCACATAGAGGTGCTCGGTCTTCTCATGGGCAAAGCGGGCATGCAGATAGTCCAGAACCGCGTCGAAGGAGGAGAGTTCGACACCTTCGCGCACCCCCTTGCGCGCTAGCGCGAGGGCAGCGGCCTGCACGGTCTTGATCATCGCCACCCCGGTCTCCCGCAAATGGCCGCGGGTGACAAGATCGTCCGCATCGGCACACAGCACCTCTTCAAGCGAGCCGAATTCGGCAATCAGGCGCTTGGCGATGTCCTTGGTGTCGATCCGCGGATAGCAATAGAACAGCAGGTGCTCCAGCACCTCATAGGCCTGCAGGGTGTCCGCTCCGCTGGTCAGGATGCGCCGGCGCAGCCTTTCGCGATGGCCGAGATGGAGGGGTGCCTCCTCGACAACGCCTGTCTTTTTCCTGCGCCCCTGCCGGGTCGAGGGAGGGTCCTGCTTCTCAGAGGGCATAAGGGGGCCGGTCCAACCCCTTGGGTGACAATGTGAAAACCTTGTAGCCATCTTCCGTGACGGCGATCGAATGCTCGAACTGGGCCGAGAGCGAGCGGTCCCGGGTCACCGCCGTCCAGCCGTCACTCAGCACCTTCACTTCATGGCGCCCGGCATTCAGCATCGGCTCGATGGTAAAGAACATCCCGGCCTCCAGCACGACGCCGGTGCCCGGTCGCCCGAAATGCAGGACCGATGGCGGTGCGTGGAAGACCTGCCCCAGCCCGTGACCGCAGAAATCCCGGACGACCGACAGGCGATGGGCTTCGGCATGGGTCTGGATCGCATGGCCGACATCGCCCAGCGTGGCCCCCGGGCGCACCACCTCAATGCCCTTCCACATGGCCTCGAAGGTGATGTCGCAGAGCTGACGCGCCCGCACCGGCACCTTGTCACCGACATAGAACATACGGCTGGTGTCGCCGTGCCAGCCATCGATGATGACGGTCACGTCGATATTGGCGATATCGCCCTCGCGCAGGCGTTTGGGCCCCGGGATCCCGTGGCAGACGACGTGGTTGACGCTGATGCAGCTCGCCTTGGTGTAGCCCTTGTAGCCGATGGTGGCCGGGATCGCCCCATGATCGCGCACGAAGGCCTCGATCATATCGTCCAGCTCTTCCGTCGCCACCCCCGGCACCACATGCGGAATGATGTAGTCCAGCGTTTGCGCGGCAAGATGACCGGCCCGGCGCATGCCCTCGAAATCGGCAGGTCCGTGCAGGGTGATGCCCGATTGTTCGGCGGCGAGGGCGGGTTCACTCATCATTCTGGGCGGGCTCTCCGGCAGATGCGGTCTGGTTCGCGCGTGGATCTGTCGCGCATGGATTTATGTCGTGTCGGTTATATCAGGCACGCCGCCCGCGCGCATCCCATCTGTACCGGATGCCCGCATGGCGAACAGGCTCAGGCTTTTCGCGGGCGCTGGCGGTCCCATCTCGGCAGGAATGTCGGAGATCGTGACCGCCGGGCTGTGCATCATCGGCGATGAAATCCTTTCAGGCCGCACCCCGGATGCCAACCTTGCCTGGCTTGCCCGTCGGCTGGACGAGCAGGGCATCAGGCTGCGCGAGGTGCGGGTCGTTGCCGATGATCAGGAAGCGATCGTCGAGGCCGTGAACGCGCTGCGCAACCGGTGGACCTATGTCTTCACCACCGGCGGGATCGGCCCCACCCATGACGACATCACGGCCGCCGCCATCGCGGCCGCCTTCGGGGTTCCGGTTCAGCGCCATCCGGAAGCCGTCCGGCTGTTGACCGAGCGCATCGGTGCGGACCGGATGAACGAGGCGCGGCTGAAGATGGCGGACATGCCGGCCGGCGCCCGGCTGATCGTGAACGCTGCCAGCGGTGCGCCCGGCTTCGCGATCGGCAATGTGATGGTGCTGGCGGGTGTCCCGATGATCATGCAGGCGATGTTCGAGGCGGTGGCCCCCGAGCTGCAGGGCGGCACGGTGGTGATCTCGCGCACCATCACCATCCGCGGTGCGGAAGGTGATATCGCCGAGCCTCTGGGCGCGATCCAGACGCAATTCCCCGACATCGCCATCGGCAGCTACCCTGTCTTCGAAAGGGGCCGGACGGGGGTGCATCTCGTTCTGCGCGGCACCGATGCCGATCGGCTCCAGCTGGCGGCAGACACGCTGGGCGAGGCGCTGGCGGCCGCGAATGTGGAAATCGTCGCGGCGTGAAGGCGTGCCGTCCTCGCGCGACCGGCTCGCGCGTGGAAGAGGTGCGAGTGCCGTGACCTGTGCAGATGGTCCGGGCGGCCGGACTTGAACCGGCACTCCGAAAAACGGAAACGGATTTTAAGTCCGCTGCGTCTACCTGTTCCGCCACGCCCGGTCACATGGGGGTAGGCTTTCATGGGCTTGCGGGCAAGTCCCCTCATGCGTGGCTCGCTTGCGTCCCCGCAGGAGGTGGGCAATAGTCGAGACAGCGGGGGTGAGCATCAGCACCGATCCTTCCGGGGGTGGAACCAGAGATGACAACCGAGGTCAGGACCTTCGAAATTCGCGATGGCGAATCCGCTCGTGCGGATGAGGCGCGGCTCGGCGATTTTCTCGCCTCGGTGGAGGTCGAGCGGGTCGACACGCATTACGAGAAGGATCGCTGGCGCATTCTGGTTCTCTATCGCGACAAGAAACGCCGCGAAGAGGAGGCGCAGATCGCCAGTGCGATCATCGCGGCTCTCGGCCGATGGCGCTCCGAGGCGGCCAGCCAGGCAGGGCGCGCGCCGGAGGATATCCTGCCTGAGGACGCGATGGCCGAGATCGGCCGGTTTGCGCCCACCACGCCGGTCGAACTGAAGGTCATCGAGACCACGCTGCGCCACCAGTTCGGTCCCCATGCCGGCGCCATTGTCGGGGTGGTGCGCCGCACGCTCGACCAGCTTTCAGGCGGCGATCATTGACCGCCGGGGGATGTTGGGCTTGGCTTGAGGGGCGCTCAGCTTTCGAGAATCTGCAACTGGATCAGGGCGATGTTGATGGTGGTCTTGCCCTGATGTTCGAAATTGACGGTTGCGCGCGTGCCGATGACCGACTGGACCTGGCCCGTGCCCCATTCGGGATGGTCGGGATGGGTGACATAGGCACCCGGAACGAGGAGAAGCGACGACATGGCGGGGGACATGGTGGTGAAGACAGCCGGTAGCGAGACACGGGAACCTGACGGCGATCCCGCCCCGAAGGGGACCGAGGAACTGGCGCGCGTGCGGCCGATCGAGGTGTTGTGCTCCAAGATCCTGCATGACCTTGCCAGCGTGATCGGCGCGATCAAGAACGGCACCGAGCTGATCGAGGAGATCGGCCCCGATCCCGATGCCCTCGACCTGGTGACCCAAAGCGCGCGAACGGCAGCCAACCGGGTCGCCCTCTATCGGTTCCTGTACGGGGCAGGCTCGTCGGGCGCCGGGGCGGCCGACCAGATCCGCCGGATCTTCGAGGATTATTTCGACGGCAGCAATGTCCGCGTGGTCTGGCATGGCGATCCGGAAGGCTGGCCCCAGATCCGGCGTCCCGGGGCTGCGAAACTGCTCGCCGGCACGGTGCTTGCGGTGGCCGAAACCCTGATACGGGGCGGGGAGATCGAGGTCGGGGTGGTTCCCGGCGGGGTTCAGGTGAGGGGGACGGGCGCGGATGTCCGCCTCCCCGATGGTGCGCGCGAGATGATCGAGGGCCATGTGGATGAAGCTCCCTCGGCCCGGCTCGTGCCATGGTGGATGATGGCCACAGCCGGCGAGGCTTACGGATTCTCCCACGCCCTTCAGCGTCACGATCGGGGCCAGATCGTCCTCGCCCTCAAGGGCTGAGGGCCGGGCCCGAACGCTTCGGCACGCTGAGGTATGTCGACCTTCCGATTCCTTAATCGTTTACTGATTTCCGGTTGAAAAAAGTCGGGTGTCAGCTCGGGAAATGCATTGCCCGGCTGGCCGGTTGCCCCTAAAGTGGAACGTGGTGGTGGGGGTCCGACCATGCGAGGGACGGGTCCGACGCTGCGCCGCCGGGGGGATTGAAAGTCGTTTCAGGCCAACCTTCCCGGCTCCGCGCGGCAATGCAGGAGACGCTCCCGCAGGCAGAGGCGGCCCGCGCGGGATTTGGGGGGTACAGCCATGGATGATCTGCTCAGCGAATTTCTGACTGAGACCAACGAGAACATCGCCGTTCTCGATGTCGAGCTCGTGCGGCTCGAGCAGAACCGGCAGGATCCCGACCTGCTCTCCAACATCTTCCGGCTCGTTCACACGATCAAGGGAACCTGCGGATTTCTGGGTCTGCCACGGCTGGAAGCAGTAGCCCATGCGGGCGAGAACGTGCTCGGCAAGTTCCGCGATGGCGAGCTCGAAGTCAGCCCTGCGGCCGTCACCCTGATCCTTGAATCGCTGGACCAGATCAAGGCGATCCTGGCCCATCTTGAGAAGACTGAAGCCGAACCCGAGGGCGATGATGCGGATCTGATCGCGCGGCTGAACGCCGCCGCCGCCGGACAATTCGAGGGATCGGCAGAAGGGGCTCCCGAGGATCCCGGCCTGGATGCCGTCGCGGTTGTCATGGCTCAGGGCGAGCCCGAGCCAGAGTCCGAACCCGAGCCCGCTCCAGCGCCAACCCTGGCAGAACCTCTCCCGGCAGCCGCGCCGGCGCCGGCGCCGGCAAAGGTGGAGGCGGCTCCTGCTGCAGAGGCTGCCGAGGCGCACCGGGAATCCGCCGTGGCGAGCCAGTCCATCCGGGTGCATGTCGATCTGCTCGAGAACCTGATGACGACGGTCAGCGAGCTGGTGCTGACCCGCAACCAGCTTCTGCAGATCCTGCGCGAACAGAAGGAGAGCGATTTCGGCGCGCCGTTGCAGCGCCTGAACCAGGTGGTCTCCGAGCTGCAGGAAGGGGTCATGAAGACCCGCATGCAGCCGATCGGCAATGCCTGGTCGAAGCTGCCGCGTATCGTGCGCGACATCAGCCATGAGATGGGCAAGAAGATCGAGCTCGACATGCGCGGGGCCGAGACCGAACTGGACCGGCAGGTGCTGGAGCTGATCAAGGACCCGTTGACCCACATGGTCCGGAACTCCTGCGATCACGGGATCGAGGCCCCCGCCGACCGGCGCCAGGCCGGCAAGGATGAGACCGGCACCATCCGGCTCAACGCCTATCACGAAGGCGGCCATATCATCATCGAGATTGCCGATGACGGCCGCGGGCTGGATGTCGGGAAGATCAAGGCCAAGGCACTGGCCAACGGGCTGGCCACCGAGGCCGAGCTGGAATCGCTTAGCGAACAGCAGCTCTATCAGTTCATCTTCAAGGCCGGCTTCTCCACCGCAGCACAGGTGACCAGCGTGTCCGGCCGCGGTGTCGGCATGGACGTCGTGCGCACCAACATCGAGCGGATCGGCGGCACGGTCGAGCTGAAGTCCACAGAAGGTCGCGGGTCGATCTTCATCATCAAGATACCGCTCACGCTGGCTATCGTCTCGGCGCTCATCATCGAATCCGCCGGCGAGCGCTTCGCCATCCCCCAGATCAGCGTGCTCGAACTGGTGCGCGCTACCGCTGACGGGGATCACCGGATCGAGCGGATCAAGGGCACCCCGGTGCTGCGCCTGCGCAACAGGCTGCTGCCGCTGGTGTCGCTGCGCAAGCTGCTGCAACTCGATGATGACAGCGCCACGACCGAGGACAGCGAGGCCTTCATCGTCGTGGCCCAGGTCGGGACCTATACCTTCGGGATCATCGTCGACCGGGTTTTCGATACCGAGGAAATTGTCGTCAAGCCGGTCTCGCCGGTGATCCGCCATATCGAGCTCTTCTCGGGCAACACGATCCTTGGGGATGGCAGCGTGATCATGATCCTCGATCCCAACGGCATCGCGGCATCGACCGGCGAACTCACGCTGGCCGATCATGACCATGATGCCGAGACGAGCCGAAGCCGGCGCAACGCGGCCGTGGCCGGCGACGAACGCACGGCTCTGCTGCTGTTCCGCGCCGGCGAGGGCGCGCCGCGGGCGGTCCCGCTGGCTCTGGTGGCGAGGCTGGAGAATGTGGCCGTCGAAACCATCGAATATTCGAACGGCGCGCCGGTCGTGCAGTACCGCGAGAGCCTGATGCCGCTGATTGCCTTCGAGAGCATGGGGGCGCCTCGCGACGAAGGCCGTCAGCCGGTGCTCGTCTTTGCCGATGACCAGCGTTCCATGGGCCTGATGGTCGATGAGATCATCGATATCGTGGAGGACGAGGTCCAAGTGCAGCTTGCCGCCGAACGGCCGGGGCTGCTGGGCAGTGCCGTCATCGCCGGCAAGGCGACCGATGTGATCGACGTCGGCTATTACCTCACCCAGGCCTATCACGACTGGTTCAGTGCCGAGGGTGAGCGCACCGCCTTTGGCGATGAGGATCACGGGCCGCAGCGGGTCCTGCTGGTCGATGACAGCCCGTTCTTCCGCAACATGATCACACCGCTTCTGACCGTGGCCGGCTATCGCGTCACCAGCGTGGAAAGCGCGGCCGAGGCGCTGGACCTGTGTGAAGGCGGCGCGGAATTCGATGTCATCGTCAGCGATATCGAGATGCCGGGCATGACCGGCTTCGAATTTGCGAGTCGGCTCCGTGCCGACAGCCGGTTTGCGCATACACCGGTGGTGGCGCTGTCCAGCCATGCCACACCGGCCGATCTCGACCGCGGGCGCGATGTCGGGTTCGATGACTACGTGGTCAAGTTCGACCGGGAGGCGCTGCTCAGCAGCCTCTCCCAGACCTTGGCCGATGCACGCGAGGATCAGATGCGGGGGGCGGCATGATGGCCAGGGACACCACAGGCAGCAAGGCCGAGGAAGAGGCCAATCGCGTCGACGAGTTCGTCACGATGACCATCGCCGGCCAGCTTTTCGGCATACCGGTCCTTCAGGTTCAGGATGTGCTGGGTCCCCAACGCATCACGCGGATTCCGCTGGCGCCGCCGGAGGTGGCGGGTTCGCTGAACCTGCGCGGGCGGATCGTGACGGCCATCAATGTGCGCCGTCGCCTCGGTCTGCCACCCTCGGAGGATCCGCAGGACATGATGAGCATCGCGGTCGAGTTCCGGGGCGAGCTCTACAGCCTGATCGTGGACCAGGTCGGCGAGGTGCTGAGCGTTCCTGCTCGCACCTTCGAGCGCAACCCCGCGACCCTCGATGCGCGCTGGCGCGATGTCTCGACCGGCATCTATCGTCTCGACGAGCAGCTCCTCGTCATCCTCGATGTCGCGAAGTTTCTTGATTTTGTGGGTCTTGAAGCGGCCTGACTTCAGTGCAACACTGCCCGGTATCGGAAGGGGCGCATCAGGCCCCTGAGCGCCCGGGGGACCGTGTTTCGTCATGAAAACCTGTTTAGTGGTCGATGACAGCCGTGTGGTGCGCAAGGTCGCGCGCCGCATTCTGGAGGAACTCGATTTTTCCTGTGCGGAGGCCGAGGACGGCCAGCAGGCGATGCAGGCCTGCGCGCAGAAAATGCCCGATGCCATCCTGCTCGACTGGAACATGCCGGTGATGACCGGGATCGAGTTCCTGCGCCATCTGCGCAAGATGACCGGGGGCGACGCGCCCAAGGTCGTGTTCTGCACGACCGAGAACGATCTCTCGCATATCCAGGAAGCGCTGAGCGCCGGGGCGAACGAGTACATCATGAAGCCCTTCGACAGCGACATCATCCGCACGAAATTCGCCCAGGTGGGCTTGATGGAAAGCTGAGGCCGCGGGAACCATCCCCGGCTCGGGAGACAGGCTCAACGGGCATGACCGCCACGACCGACCGTTACAGACCCGGCGCACCGGGCAGCAGCACCGCACTTCCCTATCAGGTGCTGGTCGTCGACGATTCGGCCGTGATCCGCGGTCTGATCGGCCGCTATCTGGAAAGTGACCCCGCCATCAAGGTCGCGGCCACCGCGCCTGATGGCCAGGCCGCGGTCGACCAGATCAACCGCCACCTGATCGATGTCGTGGTCCTCGATATCGAAATGCCGCGCATGGACGGACTTGCCGCCCTGCCAAGGATCCTCGAGGCGGCCCCTGCTACCAAGGTGCTGATGGCCTCGACGCTGACCGAGCGCAATGCCGATATCAGCCTCAAGGCGATTCAGCTCGGGGCCGCTGATTATGTGCCCAAGCCCACCAGCGCGCGCGAGA
>CAZPBH010000053.1:0-10513 GCA_964584645.1 uncultured Rhodospirillales bacterium
AAGCTCGATAGTGCCCGGATGCTATTGAACCAGCTCATCGCGAGACTAGACGCCAGGATCGGCAGGGTGGGTGGGTCGCCGATCCGCTATGCATATTAGCCAAGACCTGCGATTTGTCGACTGTTTTTTACCCCTCGGAAAGGTTTTGCAGCGCGTTCTGAAGGGTTCCCCCCGGGATGAGGGACAGGCCCCAAATGCTGGCCTGCGGAGCTGTCCCATGCTGGTGATCAGCCGGGGTAAAGCACCTTAGGGAGCGGAGGTGCTTTGAGCTTTCCTGTATCCGGCCAGTCGACTGCACGTAGCTTCCAGCTTGCTGCCCTTGGCTGCCTCCACCTCGGCGCTCTGCTCGGCCTTGCGAATTGAACCCAGCCGCTTCGACAGGTAATCCGCCATCCCAGGCGTGTCGATAGACAACACCTTGCCGTTTTCCTGGGTTTTGCCATTAAGCGCCATGATCAAAGCGCCATCTTGGTCGTGCCCATCAAGCCCTGAGCTTTTCACTGCTTTTTCAACAGCCTTGAGATTTGCCCGCGCGACGCCTTGTTCTGCTTCAACCCGATAGTGCTTTTTTACGCGGCGGTGGCCATTGCGGCGCTCTAAATCATCCTTGGCGTCTGGATGCAAGGTGTTACGCGCCAACAGGCCGCTGCTAGCTACACCGCCAACGATTCCGGTCCCCACCAGCACCGCCTGCGCAGCAGCTAAAGCCGCTGGCGCTGCCGGCGGAATTGCCGCGCCGGCCGCAATCAACGCACCGCTGGCCACCATCCCCGCCGCGCTCAGAGCAATGCGGCCTATCGGGCGGTTTGTCCAGTGAACTTGTTTAGCGCGCGCTTTATCGTCCTGCGATAGGATCT
The DNA here is from genome assembly GCA_964584645.1 of uncultured Rhodospirillales bacterium. GTDB lineage: Bacteria > Pseudomonadota > Alphaproteobacteria > CAZPBH01 > CAZPBH01 > CAZPBH01. The sequence goes on from CAZPBH010000053.1 coordinate 858, forward strand.
GGCACTAGGCCTTCGACCAGCCGAGTTCCTTGATTTCATGTTCGAATTGTGTGCTTGTTAGTTTCATAATTGCCTGCCCCCCTCCGAAAAGAAGAAAAGCAGCCTGTTGCTTTATCGAGCCCACAGTGCTGCGGGGTTAAGCATATCACAGCAAGCGTAAAGGAACCTTGAAGGCATCGGCCTCAGCACTTTCGGCGGAGGCAGCTGGTGCAACGATTAAGGCTTCCTCTGAGTCCGCCATCATCGCGGCCAGCTCTGGATCGATTTCTTCGGTGCCCAGATGCGGCTCAATTTCGCCCTCGAAGCGGATTTCCATCAGCCTTGGGCCTGCGAAATACACAACTTCGCTCGGCTCACCCGGCAGCGGCTCATCGCTGGCCAGCCAAACCTTGCCATCTTCATTGACCAGAAGATCGATCATCTGCCCTCTCCTTTATGCTTATGATTGTGAGCCCGTCGGCTTGTCTGCGCGCGCCGGCACTGCAAGGCCCTTCCCGCACATGGTCCGAAAGGCAGATCAACCCGGGCCAAGACCAGTACGAGCCTTCATCATGTCGACTTTCTGATCCGCCGCCTCCTTGTTCTGACGCTGCTGCAGCCTCGATTTCAGATAATCTGCCACACCCGGGGTATCGATCGACATCTTGCGCCCATCGCCCATGTCAGTGTTTCGATAGAGGGCCTCAATCAGATCCGTGTCCTTTCGAGGGTCTTCCAGCCCCGCTTCCATGACCCTTTTGCCCACAGCGTCCATCTCTTTGGTCGCAGCCCTTTGCGCCATGCTTACCTTGTATTCCCGATCAAACTCCGCTGAATAGAAGTGACCCTTCGGCCAGCCGGCGCCGGCGGCCGCCCCAGAGAGCGCGGCGCTCCCCCCAAAGGCTAATCCGGCTAAAGCGGGAAAACCGGCAAGGGCTAGCCCCCCGGTGGATAAGCCCACCACGGTACTGGCCACGGCTATCTGGACCCCCGGTCGCGTGTACCAGGGCATCTTCATTTTCCTGTCGATTTCCTTTTGTGACAGGACCTGGCATTTGACCTTCGACCAGCCGAGCTCTTTGATTTCAGATTCGAACTGTTCTGCCGAAAGTTTCATTATATCCCCCCGCACTAGCCCGTAATCAGCCTGCGACGCGAATAGCTGTTGTCAACTTGAATCATCAACGCCACACGGACAAAAAAGGGCGCCCGGTCGGGGCGCCCCTCCATGAGATCGGGTGAATGACCAGCCTATTCGGCGGCCACCCGATGGCTGTGGGTGTAGTCCTGCTGGCGTGGATCGACCGGGGCCGGCAGGCCGGTCTCCCCCTGACAGCGCGCGCGCAACTCGTCGATCGAGGTGAAGCCGCGATTGAAGATCTCGATCGGCTTGCGTTCGCGCCTGATCTTGTCGCGCAGGGTCTCTGTCGCGCCCGTGTTCACCGTGAAGTCATCGTTGATGACGACACCATAGCGCTTGGCCCCGTCAAAGGTGACCAGCCCGCGCCGCATATCGGTTGCCACCAGCTCCGGATCACGCTCTAGCGGATCACCCCAGCCGCCGCCGCCCCAGGTCTCGTAGATCAGGAGATCGCCGGGATAGACCATGATGTCGTCGGCCTTGGAGCCGATGACCTCTTCCTTCCCGTTGGCGCGGATCAGCACCTTCTTCGACCGGCCGCCCGGCAACCCGCCATTCACGCCCCAGGGCGGCACGAACCAGCGGTCATCATGGATGCCGATCTCGGAGGTGTTGAGGAAACGATAGTGGATGCGCACGGCATTGCCGCCACGATGCAGGCCCGGCCCGCCCGAATCGGGGATGCTCTCATATTGCTCGATCCGCATCGGGAAGTACTGTTCGAGAAACTCGTTCGGCACATTGGTGAAATTCGGCCAGAGCGAGTGGCCGTCGGCCCCATCGCCGAAGGGCCGGCCGGGAATGCCGCCAAACAGGATCTGGAAGAGCTGATAGTACTCGCCGTCGGGCATGGTTCCCGCCACCATCAGATGAGGGCTGGAGGAGAACCCGGCGGCGTTGAGGAATTCCGGCTGACGCTGGCCGAGCAGCGCGCCCAGCACGTCGAACACCCGGCCCAGCGCGTGGGTGCGGCATGACAGGGCCGCCGGGAAGTTGGGCTTCAGCAGTGTGCCCTGCGGGATACGCACTTCGACCAGATCATAGAACCCGTCATTGAACAGGATCTGCGGATCGAAGACCATGATCATGTAGATGCCGTAAAACATCTTGAGCATGTTCTCGTTCAGATAGAAGTTGATCGAGCTCATGCTTTGCGGGTCGGTACCCTCCCAGTCGAGGATGACCTTCTCGCCTTCACGCCACATGGTGGCCTTGATCTTGTAGGGCCCATAGCCGCGCCCGTCATCGCAGATGAAGTCCTCGAAGCTGACCGGCTCTTCGCCGACACTCTCCATGATCAGCTTCTTCATCGCGCGGTGATTGCGGGCCAGCAGCTCATCGACGGCAGCGATATAGGTATCCACCCCGAAGCGGTCGCAGAGTTCGTTCACCCGGTTGGCTGCGATCCGGCAGCTCGCCATGATGGCGTTCAGATCGCAGCGGCACCATTCCGGCATCCGGGAGTTGTTGGAGGCCAGCGCGATCAGGTCCTCCTGCAGCTCGCCCTTGCGCAGCACCTTCACCGGCGGGATCCGCACACCTTCCTGAAAGATGCTGGTGCCGTCGGTCGGCAGCGAGCCCGGGACCTTGCCGCCCACATCGGTCTGGTGCCCGAAATGCAGCGTCCAGGCGATCAGCCGGCCCTCGCGGAACACCGGATAGATGAGCAGCCAGTCGTTGATGTGGCTGATCGCGCCCTCGCAGTGATAGGGGTCGGAGAGCCAGATCATGTCGCCCTCCTCGATCGTGCCCGAATAGCTGTTCAGGAAGCCACCGAGGAAGCTGCCGAACTGGCCGACGATCATCTTGCCATCGCGCGAGGCGACCAGCGGGAAGGCGTCGCCCTGTTCCCGGATCCCGGGCGACAGGGCGGTGCGGAACACCGTCGCATCCATCTCGTGACGAATGTTGCGCAGCGCATTCTCGATGATGTCGAGCGTCACCGGGTCGATATCGACCTGGTTGAAGGGCTGGGTGTTGGTCTCAATGATCTTGGCCGGCATGTCGGGCCTCCCTGGAAGGCGTGGTCGTTATCTGGGCGGGTGAAGGCTCAGGCGGGGTTGATCAGGATCACCCCGAACTTGTCCACCTCGGCCTTGTGGTCGGGCAGCAGCACGGTGGTGCTGTCCATCTCGGTAATGATCGCCGGGCCCATCACGGTGTCGCCGGCGCGCAGCCTCGCACGATCATAGATGACGGCGTCATACTCCTTGCCCTCATACCACAGCTTGTGGTCGCGGACCCTGGCGCCGGAGGGGTCGCCATTGCCGGTCTCGATCTCCTCGGCCGCGACATTCGCCGCCTTGCCGAGTGCGGTGGCGCGGACGTTCACGAGCTCGTAATCGGTGTCCATCCTGAAGGTGAACATGCGCTCATGCTCGGCGTCGAAAGACTGTCCCAGCTTCGTGAGCCCCTCGCCTGAGAACATCTCCGGGGTGATGGACAGCGTGACCTCAAAGGCCTGGCCGGCATAGCGCACCCCGGCCTCGAAGATGATCTCCTGCTCACCGCGCGGCACACCCTCGCTCTCCAGCTCGCCCTGCACGGTATCGAGCAGCTCCGTCAGCGTGTCCGCGATCTCCCGATCACTGGTCTTGGAGAAGTATTTCGTGATGGAGCGCGCAGCCTCGGCCCGCAGCCGCGTGGTGGCGTCCCCATAGGCGCAGAGCACACCCGGCGAAGGCGGAATGATCACCGGCCAGGCGCCCGAAAGCTTGCCGAGAGCGTTGGCATGAAGCGGCCCCGCCCCGCCGAAGCCGACCAGCGCGAATTCGCGCGGATCGTAGCCCTGCTGCACCGAGACCAGACGCAACGCGCCGAACATGTTCTCGTTGACGATGTTGACGATGCCCTCGGCCGCCTCGTGCAGGCCAACCCCCAGCGCATCGGCGATGGTCTGCACGGCCCGGGCCGCACCTTCGCGATCCAGCTTGAAGGTTCCGCCCAGCAATTCTTCCGGCAGATAGCCCAGCACGACATTGGCATCCGTCACGGTCGGCTTGTCGCCGCCCTTGGAATAGCAGACCGGGCCCGGCACCGCGCCCGCACTTTCCGGCCCCACACGCAGGGCCCCCGTCAGTTGCGGCACATAGGCGATGGAGCCGCCGCCAGCGCCCACGGTGCGAATGTCGAGGGAAGAGGCGCGCACCGTCAGATCGCCGCACGCCGTTTCCCGCGTCAGGCGGGGTGCGCCCTTTTCGATCAGCGCGACGTCGGTCGAGGTGCCGCCCATGTCGAGGGTCAGCAGATTGTCGAAGCCCGATTGCTGGCAGACCCACAAGGCCCCGGCGACACCGCCGGCCGGGCCGCTCATCAGCAGGTTGACGGGGTGCTCCTTCGACTTGGCGAAGGTCATCATCCCGCCATCGGAACGCAGAAGGTTGCGGTTGCCGCCCAGCCCGCCGGCCGCCAGCTCGCGATCCAGATTGTCGATGTAGTTGGCGACACGAGGCCGGACATAGCTGTTCGCGACCGTGGTCAGCGCGCGCTCATATTCCTGCATCTCCGGCAGCACATCGGAGGAAAGCGAGATCGGCAGATCGGGGAAGATCTCCCGCGCAATGGCCCCGGCGCGCCTCTCATGATCGCTGTTGCGGAAGCTGTTGATGAAGCTGATCGTCAGCGCCTCGATCCCCTGCCCCTTCAGATGCTCCAGCTTGGCCCGCAGATCAGCTTCGCTGAGTGGTGTGACGACCTCGCCTTCCGCGCCGATTCGCTCGGCCACCTCCACCGTGCATTCCAGCGGCGCGATGATCGGCGGCTTGTTCCAGACGATCCAGCCGGCCAGACCGCCCGGGACGAAGCTGCGCGCGATCTGCAGCACCTGCCGGTAACCCTGCGTCGTCAGCAGCCCGACACGGGCGCCGGTGTTGGTCAGCACCGTGTTCGTCGCGACCGTGGTGCCATGCATGAACATGGCGATCTCGCTCGTCTGGATGCCAGCCTTGCCGGTGATGCTCTTCACCCCGTTCAGCACGGCTTCCGAAGGGTCGTGCGGGGTGGAGGGAACCTTGTCGCGGAAGGTGTGGCCGGTCGTGTCGTTCATCAGAAGCAGGTCGGTGAAGGTGCCGCCGACATCGACGCCCAGACGATAGCTCATATCCGCTTGAGTCCCTTGATTATCCGTGAAGCCCAATGGGCTGTGGCCGGCCCCGGAACAGCGTGCTGTGCCTAGGGCGCCACCGCCCGAACCCGGCCTATGTGGTTCGGCTCAGGGGGAACGTCCAGAACCTCGACCGATCAGGCCATAACCTGCGTTCAGGTCACAACCGTCCCGGACCGTGTTTAGCGGTCGAGCCTCGTGATGAGCCGGGAGAGGGTTTCCAGCCGCTCGGCCAGCGGTTCGGCTGTCGGGGGCGGGGTTTCCATCATCGCCCGCAGGGCACGGAGATCGCTGCGGATCAGCTGCACCGTCTCCTCCGCCCCGGCGATGCCGAACAGATGCGCGGTCGCCGAATCGAGGGCGGCGTCGATGGCATGTTCCAGATCGGCCAGCTGGGGGCCGATGGCGGCCGCACCGATCGCGCCATCCTGGGCACGGTTGGCCTCGACCAGCAGCGCATCGGTCAGCGCGCGCGCATGCGCCACCGTCTTGTTGGCGACGGCCCATTTCTTGCCCGCATAGATGGTGGTCGTGGCCATTGGCTTGGCGGTCCTCGGTTCAGGTGGCGAGTTTCACCACCTTCGCATGCACTTTTGTCAGGATCGTGCCGAAAATGGCGAATCAATCAAGGGGTGCCGGAAGGCTTCCCTGACAACGCGGCGGCCGGTCGCAGCCCGGGCTTCACCATCTGGCCCACCAGCGCCTTGCCGCCTTCCATCACATGATGGGCGAAATCCTGCATGTGATGGATCACATTCGGCGCGGTGTAGGTGAGTTGCGTCCAGAAGGTCTGGGCGGCCGCCTTGAGCGTGTGACCGCTGGCCCCGGTCTGCCAGGCGATGGTCAGCGCATCGTCGAATTCGCCCGACCCGCCCTTGCGGAACTGGGTCGTGTGCACCGCCGGCACCCCGGCCTCGCTCGCCCGCTTGATGTCGCGGCAGATATTGTCGCCGACCATGACGACCTTGTTGCGCGAGGTCGCAAAATCCTCATCGGGATAGAGCGTGCGGACGACCCCCTTCAGCGTTTCGGCATCGTCCTTGGGAAAGTCGGGCACATTGTGCAGGCGCACGGCATTGGGGTTGTCGGCCGGCGTGACCTCGCCGGCGCGCGGGGCAAAGACAGCGTCGAAATAGCTGTCGAGCCCGGCCGTGCGCAGCTTGTACAGGGCACTGCTGCTCTGGCTCTCGGTATAGATCGCGAGGCGCTTGCCGCTGGCCTTGAGCGCTTTCAGCCCCTCGATGGTGTCCGCATCCGGCTTGATCTCGTCGCGATATTCGGCGTCCAGCTTTTCGCGCACGCTGGCGAAGGCCTCGCTCGGCTTGCGTCCGCCGGCCGCCTCGATCAGCTCTTCATGGGCGTCCATGGCGCGTTCGGTCTCGAACATGCCGGTGGTGCGAAAAACCTTGCGAAAGCCGCGCATCACCTGGTCCTCCGACTTGCCGGAGGCCTTGGCGAGATCGCGGGTCAGATGGGCCAGATACTGAGCCTGGGGATGCACGGTCGGGATGAGCGTGTCATCGAGATCGAAAATCACCGTCTCGGCGGCAGAAATTCGTGGATCCTTGATCATGTGCCCCCCGGCCAGCGTGCTGCATCCTTACATCACCATAGTCGCTGGACTGGCCCCATACAAGGTTGCCGGCCTTCCCGTCACGCTGCGGCGGATTCCGGGAAGTTGCCGGCACGGCTCAGCAGGCCCGGCGCCGGTTCGCCCAGCTGCTCGCCGATCCAGCGCCCGGTCTCGATGGCCTGGTCCAGATCGACCCCCGTGGCAACGCCGGCACGGTGCAGCATGTAGACCAGATCCTCGGTGGCGATATTGCCCGTGGCGTTCGGCGCAAAGGGGCAGCCGCCAATGCCGCCGAGCGAGGCATCCAGCAGATCGCACCCGGCCAACACCGCCGCCCACGCATTGGCATAGCCGGTGTTGCGGGTGTTGTGGAAATGCGCCCGGACCGGTTTGCTGCCGGCGATCTCCTTGAACCGGTGGGTGATCTCGGCCGTCCTGAACGGATCGCCGACGCCAATGGTATCGGCGAAGGCGAGTTCGATCGGATCTTCCTGCATCGCCCGCCCGGCCATCTCGAACACACGCTCCAGCGGCACCTCGCCCTCGAACGGACAGCCAAAGGCGGAGGAGATCATGATCGAGGCGCCGACGCCGCGCTCACGGCACAGTTTCGCGATGTCCGACCATGTGGCCAGCATGTCGTCAATCGTCGCGCCCTGATTGCGCACCCCGAAGGTATCGGACGCGATTGCGACCGCACCGACCTCATCGCAGCCGGCCTCGATCGCGCGCTCGGCCCCCTTGAGATTGAGCGCCAGACCGATATACCGCACGCCGTCGCGGCGGGGCACGCGGGCCATCAACTCGGCCGCATCGGCCATCTGCGGTACCCGCTTCGGGTTGACGAAGCTGGTGGCCTCGATCCGTGTCAGCCCGGCATCGAGGGCGCGTGTCACGAAGGCCAGCTTCTGGTCCGTCGTCAGAAGCTGCTTCTGGTTCTGCAGACCATCACGCGGCCCGACCTCGACAATCCCGACAGATCGCTGCGTGGCGGTGGATGAATTCATGACAGTTCGTCCTGTGCGTTGCGCGATCAGGAGGCACCGGCAACCATCTGGCGCGCGGGCGGGTGCTGCCCCATCTGCTCCTGATATAGCCTCCGGTCGCGCCCTCGCGTCGCGTTTTTCATGGGTACCTACCTGATGTGACGCCGGGGTCGGGCGCGATCAAGGCGCCTGCCTGTCCTGCCTGGCCGCCAGCTTCGCCCTGCGCGGCCGGCCCAGATTGAATTCCAAGGAGAGACGATGACAGATACCGGTGCGGCTTCACGAAAGGGCCCGCTCGCCGACCTTCGCATGATCGAGATGGGCCAGCTGCTGGCTGGGCCCTATTGCGGGCAGCTGATGGCCGATTTCGGCGCCGAGGTGATCAAGGTCGAGCCGCCGGGGGCGGGCGACCCGATGCGGGTCTGGGGCCGGTCGAAATCCGATGACGCCTTCCTGTGGTGGCCGATCCTGGCGCGCAACAAGAAGTCGGTCACGGTCAACGCGCGCGAGGCCGAAGGGCAGGACATCATCCGCGAGCTGGTGCGCAATGCCGATTTCCTGCTGGAAAACTTCCGCCCCGGCACGATGGAAAAATGGGGTCTCGGCTATGACGACCTCAAGAAGATCAACCCCGGCCTGATCATGATCCGGGTCTCCGGCTTCGGGCAGACCGGGCCGCGGGCGAAGGACCCCGGCTATGCCTCCATCGGCGAGGCGATGGGCGGTCTGCGCTATGTGATCGGCGAGCCCGACCGCGTGCCGGCGCGCGCGGGCATCTCGCTGGGCGACAGTCTGGCCGCCACCTTTGCCTGTGTCGGGGCGCTGATGGCGCTGCATCATCGGCACAACACCGGCGAGGGGCAGGTGGTCGACAGCGCCATCTACGAGGCCTGCTTCGCCTATATGGAAAGCCTGATCACCGAATACTGGAAGAACGGCTATCAGCGCGAACGCACCGGCCCGATCCTGCCGAAGGTTGCCCCATCGAACATCTATCCGACCAGCGACGACCAGATGATCCTGATCGCCGGCAATCAGGACACCGTCTTCCGGCGCCTGTGCGCGGCGATGGGCCGGCCGGAGATGGGCGAGGACCCGCGCTATGCGACCCATGTCGCCCGCGGCGAGGTGCAGGAGGAGCTGGACGACCTCATCGCCCAATGGACAAGGACAAAGACGGCCGACGAGGTCGAAGCCCTGATGCGTGAGCACTCGGTGCCGCATGGCAAGCTCTTCACCGCGAAGGACATCCTCGAGGACGAGCATTACCGCTCGCGCGAGATGATCATCGACATCGTCGACAAGAAACTCGGCCTGCTGAAGATGCAGAATGTGGTGCCGAAGCTGTCGGGCACGCCGGGGGAGATCCGCGCCACCGGCCCGGCGCTGGGCGAGCACAACGAGGAGGTCTTCAAGGGCGTGCTCGGCTGGGATGACGGCAAGTTCAGCGATTACCTGAACCGGGGCATCATCTGATGGCGCGCCTTCTGATCCTGCCCGTGGCCGTTCTGATGCTTGCCGGATGTTCGACAGCCTGCGGCGCCTACCGTTCGGCCTGTGTCGAGCGCTGTGCAGAAAATCATGCCCCGGGGCCGGAACGCACAGCCTGTCGTGACGCCTGCGCTTCGGGGGGTTCCTGCTAGCTCAGCGCAGCGTCAGGCCGGTTTCGGGATCGGGAACCAGGCTCGGGACATAGGCTATTTCCCAGATATGGGCATCCGGGTCGGCGGCATAGGCAAGCGTGCCCCAGGGAACGTCATGAGGCGGCTTCAGCACCGTGCCGCCGGCGCGCTCCCATTCCCAGAGCACGCCGTCGACCTCCGCCCGGCTGGCGAGATTGCAGGCAAGCGTCACCGCCCCCGGCGCGCTGCCCTT
>CAZPBH010000054.1:0-10490 GCA_964584645.1 uncultured Rhodospirillales bacterium
CCGGGTGTCGAGCGGGTCGCCGAGGAGGTGGCGATGGTCTGGCCGGAGGCCCGCCAGCTGATCCTGTCGAGCGACATGATCCATGGGGCCGCCGCCTTCGCCGAGGCTGTCCGTCAGGTCCGCGACCATGAGGTCGATATCGTGATCGGGACCCAGATCGTCGCCAAGGGTCACCATTTTCCGATGCTCACCCTTGTGGGGGTGATCGATGCCGATCTGGGCCTGCATGGCGGCGATCTGCGCGCGGCCGAGCGGACCTTCCAGCTGCTGCATCAGGTCGCCGGGCGGGCCGGGCGCGAGGATCGGCCGGGCACCGTCTATCTGCAGAGCTTCGAGCCCGCGAACCCCGTCATCCAGGCGCTGGTCAATCAGGACCGCGACGGCTTTCTGGAGGCCGAGGCCGCGGCACGGGAGGCCGCCCTCATGCCGCCCTATGCCCGCCTTGCCGCCGTGATCCTGAGCGGCGCGGAGGAAGGCGAGGTCGAGGCGCGGGCCCGGACACTTGCCCGGGCGGTCCCGCAGGCGCCCGAGGTGATGGTGCTGGGCCCGGCGATCCCGCCCATCGCCCTGCTGCGCGGCCGGCATCGGCGGCGGTTTCTGGTCCGCAGCCCGCGCGGCTTCCCCCTGCAGAAATGGGCGCGGACCTGGCTCGACGCCGTGGCGGAGGATGCGAAAGTCAGGATCGACCTCGATATCGATCCCTACTGGTTCGGGTGAGGCAACAAGAACAGGAGGCAAGAACACCATGACCGACAGGAAATCCGATCGCCCGCAGCCGCTCAACGAGGAGGAAAGGCTCGCCGCCGCGCGGGCCTTCCTCGCCGAGGCGAAACGGGCCGATCCAACACTCGACCTGCCGGAAGCTTTCGCGATCAAGCAGTTCACCCGCACCCGCGCGATGGCGAATCTGCTCATCAAGCTTGTCGCCAGCGGCGAGAAGACCGGCACGGCGAGCCTGCCCTGGGAGTTCGAGGCGAAGCCGGAGGATACCCCCCATGTCGGCCAGATCCTGGTGGCGACCGACGGGGACGGCCATCCGAAGGTGCTGCTGCGGATGACCTATGTGGAGACCATGCCCTTCAACGACGTGCCGCTGGAACAGGCGATGGTGGAGGGCGAGCAGATCCGCACCGTCGAGCTCTGGCGGCAGGCGCACTGGGCCTATTTCACCAACATCATGAAGAGCGACGGCAAGGGCGCACCGGATGAGATGATGCCGGTCGTCTGCCAGCGCTTCGAGCGTCTTTATGTGACGCCCGAGCTGCGCGAGGCGGCGGCGGCCTAGAGCGGATCGCGTTCGGATCGAACGCGTGAATCCGCTCTAACTCATTATCAAAAGAGACAAATTCTCCGATCAGATGATCATCTGATCGGAATCTGCTCTAGTACCCAGATACCACTGGCGCACGCCATGCGCATGGCTCATGAAATCCTGCATGCGTTTTGTGCATGGCTTATATTGCGCCGCAACACGTCTGGATCAGGGTCTTCGAGCGTACAAGGGGCATCAACAAACAAGAGTAAGGATGCCAACCCATGTCGTTCGATGATCTTGCCAAACTGCCGGGCCTCGATGCCGTGCGGAACGAAGAAATCCGCGTCGATGTCCTGAGCTTCCTCGGTGCCTTTGCCGGGACGCTCGTGGTGCTGGCGCTGCTTTCGACGCTCGCCTCGCTGGCCGGCTGATCCGGGCACGGTTCCGGCCGGTCGTTCTCCCTCTGGAGGCGGCCGGCCGGTGCAGCCCAGCCATCCCGCAGCCGGACGGGCAATCCTGCTTGCGTGCCTTGGGTGGCACGCCATATCTCGGCGCGGAACGGCCTGCATGAAGGACGGGCGGTCGGTTTTCGGCCGCGGTGACATACCCTCTGTTCTTCCCGACATCGTGCGACCCTTCCCCTTGCTTGACGGCACCCGGCCGCAAGTCACGGTCAACCTGCATCAACGCGAACGGTTTCAGGCTCATTCCGCATGAAAGGCGTCGCCGCCATTGCCCAACGCTATGCTGCCGCGCTGTTCGACCTCGCCGATGAGCGGCAGTTGGTCGATCCGGTGGCTGATGATCTGCGCCGTGTCATGGCGGCCCGCGATCAGGTCGACGGGCTGCAGGCATTCTTCGACAACCCGCTGATCGACCGCCAGACCAAGGCTCGGACGGTCGCCGACCTGGCCGGCCCGCTGGAGCTTTCGGAGCTCGCACGCAATCTGATGGGTCTTCTGGCCACGCGTGGTCGGCTGTTCCTCGTTCCGGCGATCGCGCGCGCCTTTCTGGACGAAGTGGCGCGCCGGCGCGGGGAGGTCACCGCCATCGTGACCTCGGCCGTGCCGCTCAGCGACAGCCAGCAGGCCCAGCTGACCGACACGCTCAAGGCCCGGCTGGGCGCCAAGGTGGTGCTCGAGACGCGGGTCGAACCTGAAATTCTGGGCGGGTTGATCGTGCGGGCGGGGTCCCGCCTGATCGATGCCTCGTTGAAGACGCGTCTCGATCGCCTCGAGATCGCGATGAAAGGGTAGGATATCCATGGAAATTCGTGCCTCCGAAATCTCCTCCATCCTGAAGCAGCAGATCGCCGATTTCGGCAGCGAGGCCGATGTCGCCGAAGTTGGCACCGTGCTGTCGGTCGGGGACGGTGTCGCCCGCATTCACGGGCTCGACAACGTCCAGATGAGCGAGATGGTCGAGTTTCCGGGCGGGGTGAAAGGCATGGCCCTGAACCTGGAATCCGACAATGTCGGGGTGGTGATCTTCGGCTCGGACCGGGAGATCAAGGAAGGCGACACCGTGCGCCGCACCGGGACCATCGTCGATGTGCCGGTCGGCAAGGGCCTGCTCGGCCGCGTTGTCGATGCGCTGGGCAACCCGATCGACGGCAAGGGCCCCATTGAAAGCGATCAGCGTATCCGGGTCGAGGTGAAGGCCCCCGGCATCATCCCGCGCAAGAGCGTGAGCGAGCCGATGCAGACCGGCCTCAAGGCCATCGACGCGCTGGTGCCCATCGGCCGTGGCCAGCGGGAGCTGATCATCGGCGACCGTCAGACCGGCAAGACAGCGGTGGCCATCGATACCTTCCTCAACCAGAAGCCGATCAATCAGGGCGATGATGAGAGCCGGAAGCTCTATTGCATCTATGTCGCCGTCGGGCAGAAGCGCTCGACCGTGGCCCAGATCGTCCGGACGCTGGAAGAGCGCGGGGCGATGGAATACTCCATCGTCGTCGCCGCCACCGCTTCCGACCCCGCCCCGCTGCAGTTCCTCGCCCCCTATGCCGGCTGTGCGATGGGCGAGTATTTCCGCGATAACGGGATGCATGCCGTCATCGTCTATGACGATCTGTCCAAGCAGGCCGTCGCCTACCGTCAGATGAGCCTGCTGCTGCGCCGGCCGCCGGGGCGCGAGGCGTTCCCGGGTGACGTCTTCTACCTGCACTCGCGCCTGCTGGAACGTGCGGCGAAGCTGAACGAGGAGAATGGCGGCGGCTCGCTGACCGCCCTCCCGGTCATCGAGACCCAGGCCGGCGACGTTTCGGCCTATATCCCGACCAATGTCATCTCGATCACCGATGGCCAGATCTTTCTTGAGACCGGGCTGTTCTACAAGGGCGTGCGCCCGGCCATCAATGTCGGCATCTCGGTCAGCCGTGTCGGCTCGGCCGCCCAGATCAAGGCGATGAAGCAGGTTGCCGGCAAGATCAAGCTGGAGCTGGCGCAGTATCGTGAGCTGGAGGCCTTCGCCCAGTTCGCCAGCGATCTCGACGCCGCCACCCAGCGCCAGCTGGCCCGCGGGGCGCGTCTGACCGAACTCCTCAAGCAGGGCCAGTACCAGCCGCTTCCGGTCGAAGAGCAGGTGGTCTCGATCTTCGCCGGGGTGCGCGGCTATCTCGACAAGATCGCGGTCGGCGATGTCGGGCGGTTCGAGAAGGGTCTGCTGGACGACATCCGCGCCAAGGGCGGGTCGATCCTGGAGGCGATCCGGAGCGAGAAGGTTCTGAGCCAGGATACCGAAGACAAGCTGACCGCCTTCATCGGCGAATACGCCAAAGTCTTCAGCTGAGCCGCTGAGCCCCGATGCCCTCCCTCAAGGACCTCCGCAACCGGATCGGCAGCGTCAAGTCGACGCGCAAGATCACCAGTGCGATGAAGATGGTGGCGGCCGCCAAGCTGCGCCGTGCCCAGGAGGCCGCGCAGGCCGCCCAGCCCTTCGCCGACCGGATGGCGGGGATGCTCGGACGGCTTGCCGCCAACACCCCGCCCGGGCCTGACACGCCCCGGCTGCTGAGCGGCACCGGAAAGGACGACACCTATCTGCTGGTGGTGATCAGTGCCGATCGGGGTCTGTGCGGGGGCTTCAACGGCTATCTGGGGCGCGAGGCCAAGCGGCGGATCGACGCCCTTCTGGCCGAAGGCAAGGACGTTCAGGTGGTGACCGTCGGCCGCAAGGCGCGCGACTTCCTGAAGCGTTTCCATGTGAGCCGGATCGTCGAGAGCTTCGAGGAAATCGACAAGCCGAAGCTCGACTTCGCAGCCGCCGAGATGCTGGCCATCAGCATCCTCGACCGGTTCGAGGCCGATGCGTTCGATGTGTGCGAGGTGATCTACAACCGCTTCGTCTCGGTCGTCAGCCAGAAGCCGACACGCCAGCAGCTGATCCCCTTTGCAGCACCGCTGGCGGAGGAGGGTGTCGAGGACGGCACGGCCGCAACAGCGGAAGGGCCACCCGCGCTCTATGAATTCGAGCCGGATCAGGAACAGATCCTTGAAGCCCTGCTGCCGCGCAATCTGGCCACCCAGCTGTTCCGGGCCCTGCTTGACAGCTCGGCCGGTGAACAGGCGGCGCGGATGACGGCGATGGACAACGCCACCCGCAATGCCGGCGACATGATCAACCGGCTCACGCTCACCTATAACCGCGAGCGGCAGGCCTACATCACCAAGGAACTCATCGAGATCATCTCGGGCGCCGAGGCGCTTTAGGGGCGCTGTGCTGCCGAGGGCGAGCGCGCCACCGGGGTCGAGCGCACCTCAGCCGGGCTTCGGCCTGTCCTTCGCACGCGGTGCGGGTGCCGCCTCATCTTCCTCGGGCGGGGCGGAGCGCCAGGTGAACGACCAGCGGCGGGCATTGTCATCGCTCTGCTGGGGCTGGGGAGGCGGGTTCGCCAGCCGTTCGCCCAGCGCGGGGTCTCTCAGCATCTGCGGCGGCGGCCTGAGCCCGCCCGGTGCTTCGCCTCCGCCACGGAAATTCAGGCTGCGTGCACCCTCAGCGCCATGCTTCTCGCCGGCAACCGGGGTTTCCTCGCTTTCGATACGGCCCCGCGCCTCGAGCCGGGCCGAGGGATCGACCTGGTTGAGGGTCATGTTGCCGCCGGCCTTGATGATGCAGTCCTCCCCGACCGAGCGGGCATAGACGTGGTTGGCCACATCGGCGCGTACCTCGGCCTCCAGATAGGTGGTATCGAGATCACGCCCGGCGCGCAGCACGTTGTTTTCCTTCACTACGATGACCCGGATATCCTGGACGGCCTGGCAGAAGCCGCCCGGCCCGATCTCATCCGCCTGAATGTCGCGGCCCGAGTCGATGCGTTCGGCATGGGCGCCGATCTTGAGAACGAGGATGTCGGTGCCGGCGTCGATACGGGCGCGCTTGCCGATCTCGGCCGCCTTGAAGTCCATGCCGGCATTGGCCGTCAGCCGGTCGCCGGCGGTGTCGAGCCGAATACGGCCATCGGTGTCCAGAACCACATCATCCCCGGTCGCACCCTTGACCCGGATGCCGCCCGAGCCGCCGATGCGGTTGGTCTGCTGATCGAGGATCGAGCGGACGGTTGCCTTGTTGCCCAGATCGCCACGGATGGTCACCCCGCCGTTCAGGCTCTCGATATGGGCGTTTTCGGCAACCGATCCCTCGATCAGGATCGGACCCTCATGGGCGATCTTCTCGCCCAGTTCGACATCGCCGTCGATGATCAGCACACCGCGCGGATCGACCTTGCCACGCTTGTCCACGCCGGTTTCGGCCATGGTACCCCCCGGTTCTCGGCCAGCTGAACGCCGCCCTGACCCCGACTATGCCGAACAAGGCCGACCTTGGCCAGAGGGCCGGGGCGCGCCAGCCCCTACAGACCGAGTGCGCCCGGATTCATCAGGCCCTGCGGGTCGAGATGCGCCTTGAGGGCGCGCAGCAGATCGCTCGCACCGGCGTCCCGTCCGCGCATCAGCGGATAGAGCTTGCCCACCTGCATATGCGCGGCCCCATGGCGGTGGAAGATATCGATGGCACCGGATTTCAGCGTGTCGACAAGGGCATAGGCCTCGGGGTTCGCCTGATGGGTCGGCAAGCCGCCGATCCAGTCCCCCGGCACGGCACGCTCATGGAATTCGGCGCGGGCATCGGGCCAGTAATAGGCGATCTCGTAAAGGAAGGCGCTGGTGTCGATGGTCGTGAACATCGCCCCGGCCTTGATGCCGAGCCGGTCCATCTCAGCCTGATGGCCGGCATAGAACGCATCGAGATCGGCCTTGAACGCGGCCATCCTGGAAAACGGCAGGATGCCGTGCAGGGGCACCCAGCGCTCCCCCTTCGGGCCCAGGATCTGGGTGGGTGGCGGGAAGGGAAAGGCCCGGATGATCGTCGGTACGGAATTTTCCAGCTCGTGACCAAAGGGCGAGGCGGCCTTGCGCACCGCGCGGATCATCGAGCGCAGCCCGGCCTCATCCGGCGCATCCAGCGTCCAGTGAGCCGAATAGCGCACCTTCTTCAGATAGCCGCGCCCGGCGAGGACAACCTTCGCCATCTGCAGCACGCCGTCGACCGGCCCGCGACCCGCCTGCCCGACCTTGAGCAGCGTCTTGAAGTCCTGTTCCACATTCTCGCGGCCGAGGTTCTGCGCCATCAGGACGGGATCAAGCCCGAAGGATTCGCTGACCAGCCCTTCGCGCGCGACCGCCGCCATGGCGCCGGCCATGCCCTCGAAATCCTCGAAGCCGAAGGAAAGGCCGCCGGTCGCGGCACTGCGCTTCATCAGCCGCAGCGTGATCCGCGCCTTGATGCCGAGCGCCCCGGCATCGCCGGAGAACAGGCCCGTCAGATCGGGTCCGTAATGGCGGAAGAAGGGCAGCCCGTGCTCGCTCCCCCAGGGGCCGGTCCTGAGCATGGCGCCCTCGGCGGTGATGATCTCATAGCCGATCACGCTGTCCGAGGCCGGCCCGTATTTCGCCGAGCCATAGGTCACCGAATTTTGGGAAAGCGAGCCACCGACAGTGGCACTATGGCCCGAAAACGGCCCCCAGAAGGGCGTGCGCAGCCCATGCGCCTTCAGCGCTTCATCGAGGGCCGCCCAGGTCACACCCGGCTCGACCGTCACGTACATGTCGGTGGTATCGAGTGCTGTGATCCGGTTGAGGTCGGAGGTGTCGACCACGACCGAGAGCGGCCGGGTCGGCAGATAGGCCTCCGTGTAGCTCATGCCGCCGCCGCGCGGGAAGATCGCAGCACCCAGCCCGGTGGCTGCACCGACAGCGCGCGCCAGGCTCTCGACATCGCCGGGCCGAATGACGGCCGTCGCCGGCTCTGCTGCGCGTGCATGCACGTCCTGGCTGTAGAACAGGCGATCCGCCTCGCCGGTCAGGACCCGGTCGCTGCCAAGGACCTTCGTCAGGCTGTCGATCAGGGCCTCGGCGCTTTCGGTGCCCGTGGCTTTCAGGGCAACGGCGTCATCCATCTGGGCTCTCCCGGAGATGTAGTCGTTAGGGGCGATATGGCACGGAGCCGCGCCAAGGCCAACCGCCCGGCATAACCTGTGGGCATAACCTCGGGTCGGAAACGCTTGCCCGGCGGCGATGGGGCGCAATATCCAACGCTGGTCCTTCGGGCCTTCTTGCATCCATCTCGACAGGTCTACCATGCCCATCGACAAGCCCGTCATCATCGCCGGCGCCGGCCCCGTCGGCTGCACCGCCGCCCTTCACCTCGTCCAGCACGGGATCCCGGTCGTGCTGCTGGAGGCCGAGGCCGACCGGCCCGTGACCCTGCGGGCCAGCACCTGGCATCCGCCGACCATGGACATGATGGACGATCTGGGCATCGCCGAGGATCTGAAGGCGCAGGGGCTGATCGCGCAGCGCTATCAATATCGCGACCGGCGCACCGGCGAGGTCGCGGAATTCGATCTTTCGCTGCTGGAGGGCGAGACCCGCCATCCCTATCGCGTTCAGACCGAGCAATGGAAGATGACCCGGTTGGTCTGGGCGCTGCTGCAGGAGAAATACGGCCATCTCGCCACCTGCCTGTTCAACCATCAGGTGCTGGGGGTGCACCAGCATGGCGACGGTGTCGAGGTGCTGTGCTGGACCGATGCGGGCGAGAAGCTGATCGAGGGCAGCTATGTGATCGGCACCGACGGCGCCAACTCCGCCGTGCGCAAGGCCATGGCCATCGTCTATGACGGCTTCACCTATCCGGAGAAGTTCATGGTGGCCTCGACCCCCTATCCGCTGGAGGAGAAATTCCCGGGGCTGGCTTATGTGAACTATGTCTCCGACCCGGAGGAATGGCTTGTCCTGCTCAAGACCGTGACGCTCTGGCGGGTGCTGATCCCGACCGACCCGGCTGTCGAGGACGACGCGCTGTTCCTGTCGGATGCGTGGATCCAGGACCGGCTGCAGCACATGGCCCCCCATGACACACCTTATGAGATCGGCCACCGGACGCTCTACCGGGTGCATCAGCGGGTGGCGACCACCTACCAGCGCGGCCGGGTGCTGATCGCCGGCGATGCCGCCCACATCAACAATCCGCTCGGCGGCATGGGCATGAACGGGGGCATCCACGACGCGGTGAACCTCGCGGAAAAGCTGGTGCAGATCCATGAAGGGGCCGATGCGGACGCGCTGCTCGACCTCTATGACCGCCAGCGGCGGGAGATCTGTGTGCGCTATGTCCAGGCCCACACCATCCAGAACAAGAAGCTGATGGAAGCGAAGGACCCCGACATCCAGCGCAAGCGTCAGGACGAGTTCATGCGTACGGCTGCCGATCCCGAACTCGCCAAGCCCTTCCTGATGCGGACCTCGATGATCAACGCCGTGCGCGAGGCGGCCGAAATCCACTGAAGCGATTCCGATAGCGGCACCCGCGCCCCGTTGGCGGGCCGGGCCGGCCTGCCCATGTCGGCAGCAGCAACAGGTCATGAACAGGGGAGATGAGCCCATGGTCGACACGCTTGGCTGGCGGATGAAGTTCGGCGTGATCGCGCCCTCGACCAACACCAGCGTCCAGCCCGAATTCGACGATATGCGCCCAACCGGCGTCACCAATCATTTCAGCCGGATCCACATCCCGGATTCGGACGCCTCCACCGATGAGGGCTTCCTGAAGATGATGGACGATATCCGCGGCGGGACGATGGAAGCCATCGACAGCGTCATGACCTGCGATCCCGGCTATATCGTCATGGGCATGTCGGCCGAGACCTTCTGGGAGGGCATGGGCGGCGCTGAAGTCCTCAAGAAGAGCGTCCAGGATCGCGCCGGCCGCGATGTGGCGCTCGGCAGCCACGCCGTGCAGTCGGCGCTCGAAACGCTGGGCGATGGCAAGATCAGGAACATCGCGATCATGACGCCCTATCAGCCCTCGGGCGATGAGCAGGTGATCCGGTTCTTCACCGATATCGGCTACAATGTCGTCCGCCTGACCGGGCTGAAATCACCCTCACCGATGCTGATCGCCCATGAGCCGGCGGCGAAGCTGCGCCGTACCTTCAGGGAACTCGACGGGCCGGATGTCGATGCGCTCATCCAGGTCGGCACCAACCTCGCCTGCGCGAAGGTCGCTGCCGAGGCCGAGGAATGGCTCGAAAAGCCGGTCATCGCGATCAACACCGCCACCTATTGGTACGCGCTGCGCCAGAACGGCATCCATGACCAGATGCCGGGCTTCGGCGCGCTTCTGGAAAAGCACTGAGGCTGCCCGACCATGGCTGAGGAACGCCTGCGCTATCGACTGCTGACCGGGCCCGACGACCGCAGCTTCTGCGAGAAGGTGAGCCGGGCGCTGGAAGAGGGCTATGTGCTCTATGGCGAGCCGCGTCTGACCTTCGATGGCACCCGCATGATCGCCGCTCAGGCCGTGATTCTGGTTGACGCCGATGCCTGAGCGGTCCGGCCGGGAACGCGCGGTGGCCTTTCAATCAACCGACATGATCAAGAGATAAAGCATGCATTATCCGGCCGAACAGCTGAAATATCCCTATTCGCCCCTGACGACGCGGGGAAAGCTGCGCTTTCCCGACGGCAAGCGTGTGGCGCTGATCCTGACCTTCAATCTTGAGCAATGGGACATCGTCAAGGACACCGATGCGCCCTATTACGCCGGCGGCCCGGCCGTGCTGCCCGATCTGTTGCCCGGCAACACCGCCGACTGGCCGAATTTCGCCTGGCGCGAATATGGCCAGCGGGTCGGCATCTGGCGGATGTTCGATACCCTGGACAAATATGACGTC
>CAZPBH010000055.1:0-3773 GCA_964584645.1 uncultured Rhodospirillales bacterium
GCGGCTCGACGCCGAGGCGCTCGGCACCTATGCGGCGGAGCTGGATTACAGCGAGGCTCAGGGGCGCCCGGTGCTGCGGCTGGCGCAGGAGCGGCTGGTGGCGGCCAGCGCCTGGTGGGACCCCGCCCTCGGCCGCACCCGGCGGGGCGATGGCAGCGTGTGTGCCGTCGTCTACACGGGCGAAAGCGGGCAGCTCTACCTGCATGAGGTTGTCTGGCTGAAGGTCGATGAGGCGCTTCAGGAAGATGCCGCCAGCCAGCAATGCCGCGCGGTGGCCCGGATCGCGGCGCGGTGCTGCCTGCCCAGTATCGCGGTCGAGATCAACGGCATCGGGCGGTTCCTGCCGGGCCTGCTGCGCCGCGCGCTGAGGGAGGCTTCCGTGCCCTGTGCGGTGGTCGAGCGGGCCTCGACCCGCTCCAAGGTGACGCGGATCCTGGAAGCCTTTGATCCTGTGCTGGCCGCACGTCGGCTGCACGTCCGCCGGCGCCTTTGGGCCGGGCCCTTCATCGAGGAGTTGCGCGCCTGGACCCCGGAGAGCGCCGGCCATGATGACGGGCTGGACGCCGTGGCCGGAGCGCTGGCGGCCGAGCCGATCCGGCTGGGCGCCATGCCGGCGGCCATGCCGGGGCCTGCGCCCTACCGCACCGATTGGCGCCCGGGTGGGGCGATCCACCGCGCCGCCACGGATTTTCACCCCGGACCCCCAACCCTGAAGGAGGTTTGAACATCATGGAAGCTGCCCTGCCCGTCGAACTCGGCTGGTGGATCACCGCCGTCGAGATACCGATCCTGACCGCCCTGTTCTGGCTGATCCTGCGTGGCCGCAAGGAGACCGACACCGCGATGCACGACGTCGTAAGCCGCTCCGACAACGGCGATCACGCCCTGCGCGAGGCGCTGACGGCCTACAAGCTGGAAGTCGCCAAGACCTATGCGACGCTGGTCTCGGTCAAGGAGATCGAGCGCCAGATGATCCACCATCTCGTGCGGATCGAGGCAAAGCTGGACGCCGCCGCCTTCAGGCCTCGCACCCATCATGAGGAGGTCGCCTGATGGCTGAGTGGAAGAAGCGCCTCACGCCGGTGCTGCCGCCCGCACCGCCGCCTCCACCTTCACCACCAGCCCCGCCGCCACCTCCCGAAGAGCCGCCCGCATGATTGGCAAGGTCGTGGCCGGGCTCGGCCTGCCGGTGCTGGTGCGCGCCGTGCGGCGGGCGCTTGGCAAGCTCGACCATCCGGTGGCCGAGGGCGCTGCGGCCGCCATGGGCGATGTCGAGGAATTGCTGGCCATGGGCGCGATCAGCGATGACAGGATCGCCGAGGCCAACCGGCATATCGAAGCGATGGCGGAGCTGGAGAGTGCGGATCTGCGCGAAGCCATTCGCGAGGTCAATCTCAGCCTTCGGGCCGAGATCGCCTCCAGCGACCCCTATGTGCGCCGGATGCGCCCGACCTTCGGCTACATCATCGCGGTGACCTGGGCCGGCCAGATGGGGGCGATCGCCTGGACGATCCTTGATGACCCGGCCGCCGCCGGGCCGGTCATCAACGCCATGGCAGCGCTGAGCACGATCTGGACCGTCGGTCTGTCGGTGCTCGGCATCTACGTCTACAAGCGCAGCCAGGAAAAGACAGCCGGCCTCGACCCCGCCGCCTCAAGCGGGGTGGAGACCGGCTGGCTGACAAGGCTCGCGGGCAAGCGAGAGAGGGACAGGGACAGCTAGCCCCGCGGCCTTGACAGCATTCGGTGATGAGATGGCCGAGCGGTTCCTATTCGCTGGCGTAGAGCATGGCCTTGTAGATCCGGCGAACGGTGTCGGGATCGATATCCCCGACATCGGCGCCGATGCGAATCATCAGGTCGGTCGGTTCGGTGGGCACCAGAACCATCCCTTCCTCGCCCACAAGGGTCACCACATTGAGGGCTTCCCTGAGGGCGTTCGAGCCGCCGAACGGCCCATCTGATCGTGTTTTCGGGGTCAACATCTTCTCCTCCCATTTTGGACTACGGTTTGTGACGCCCTTTCTTCCGCAAGCCGCGTGCCAGGAGCCCGCGCCGGCCCGGCCCATGGGGAATGTGTTGTTTTTCAGACGCTTGGGCGGGTGTGCGCGCGACAGCAGCCCGGCCCGTTCAACTTTTGCGCGCACCCCTCTCGCGAGCCGCGTTGCAAAATGCAAACACACGGGGTACCGCCTTGCAGGATAGGAGGTCCCCTTGGTCGATCTTTTGCGCCCCGCCGTGCCGCTGTTGCGCCTGCTGCCGCCGGAGCTGGCCCACAAGGTGACGGTGCAGGGCCTCGCCCATGTGCCCTTGCCGCCCGCCGGCCGGCTGCCCGAGCGGGTCGCGACCACCCTGTTCGGGCGACGGATCGCGAGCCCGGTCGGGATCGCCGCCGGCTTCGACAAGGATGCCGAGGCTGCGCCTGCGCTGCTGCGCCTCGGGGCCGGGTTCGTCGAGGTCGGGACCCTGACGCCACGCCCGCAGGCCGGCAATCCGCGCCCGCGCATCTTCCGTCTGCCGGAGGAGCGGGCGGTGATCAACCGGCTGGGGTTCAACAATCGCGGGATCGAGGAGGCAGCTCCGCGGCTGGCGCGCTGGGCGGCGCGGGGCGAGCTTCCCGTCGGCATCAATATCGGCGCCAATCGTGACAGCCCCGCACCGGAAGCCGATTATGCGACCGGCATCCATGCGCTCGGCGCCCACGCATTCTATCTGACGGCCAATATCTCCTCGCCCAACACACCGGGCTTGCGTGATCTGCAGACGCCGGAGCGGCTGCGGCGCCTGATCCTCGCCTGCCAGCAGGCGCGCGGCGAGGCGGGGCTTGCCCATGTGCCGCTCTGCATCAAGCTGGCCCCCGATCTGGAGCCGGGCGCGATACCGGCCATCGCCGATCTGCTGCTTGAGACCGGGGTCGAGGGGCTGATCCTCACCAACACGACCGTTGCCCGGCCCGAGGGGTTGCAAGGACGCCATGCCGGCGAGGCGGGCGGGCTGAGCGGCCCGCCGCTGGCCGAGCGGTCGCGGGCGGTGCTGCGCGCCTTTGCCGAACGGGTCTTTGGTCGGATCACGCTGATCAGCGTGGGCGGGATCGAGACCGGGGCCGAGCTTTATGCCCGTATCCGGCTGGGGGCGCAGGCCGTACAGCTCTATACCGGTCTGGTCTGGCACGGGGCCGGCCTGCTGGTGCGTCTGGCGCACGAGCTCGACACGTTGCTTCGGGCCGATAGCCATGCCCGGCTGGATGATGCGCTGGGGGCTGATCTTCAGGCCAGGCGGGGCGGGGCCGGACCATGAACGATGGATGGCTGGCGCGCTGGCGCGATCTGCTGATCCTGGCCGGCTATCTCGGGCTGGCGCTGATTGTGGCGCTCCTGTTGCCGTGGATCGGCTGGCTGGCGACGCCGCCGGCCTTTGCCCTGGCGGGTGCGATCCTCGTCGTCGGGGCCGCGCTGCACGATCTGGCGGCGAGGCGGCGGTTCGAGCACCGGATCGAGGTCCAGCTGACCACACTGGCCGCTGCGCAGCGCCATCTTGATGGAGAGATCGCCCGGCTGCGCAAGGGCGATCCGGCAACCGACATGGTGCCGCCCGGCGCGGGTGCCGGGGGTGAGGTGCCAGCAGGCGCGGCCGGGGAGGGGCAGGCCGGGGCGCCCTCGGCGCCTTCGGAGGCCATGCCGGGGACGGATGCGCAGATCCTGGCCCGGCTCGAATCCGACCTTGCGCGCGAATTGAACCGGGTGCGCGCCCTGACCGACCGCATGGCGCAGGGA
>CAZPBH010000055.1:3783-4227 GCA_964584645.1 uncultured Rhodospirillales bacterium
GGACCATGTTCCCGAAACTCCAACCCACGATCCTGCGGCCGGGCTGAGCGAGAGGGTGCGCGATGCCGTGCGAGACGAGCGTATCCTTCTCTATCAGCAACCGATCGTGCGCCTGCCGCAACGGCGCACCGCCTTCATCGAGTACCTGACCCGCCTGCGCGGTCCGGAAGGCCCCTTGCCGGCGGCGCAATTCCTGGAGACGGCGCGCGCCGAGGGGCTCGTCGGGGCGCTCGACAAGGCGATGCTTCTCCGCGTGCTGCAGAAGCTGCGCAACAGCCGTGGCAGCGACCGTGCACAGACCGCCTTCTGCAATCTCTCGGCCGATGCCCTCAACGATCATGCCTTCATGTCCGACCTGCTGAGCTATCTGCAGGAGCGCAGCGAGCTGGCGACGCGGGTGATCATCGAGATCCGCGCCGATGATTTCGGGCGCCTCGACCCGCG
>CAZPBH010000055.1:4237-10390 GCA_964584645.1 uncultured Rhodospirillales bacterium
GCTGGGGGTCCGCTTTTCGATCGACGGCTTTGTCGATCTGAACGAGGTCGACGCCATCGGTATCTTCGAGCTGCGCTGCGCCTTCATCAAGATTGCCGCCGCTGCTGCCATCGCGGGCGGGCGCCGGACACGGCAACTCGTCAGCCGGCTCGACGCCGGCGGGGTTGCGGTCATCGCGCAGGCGGTCGAGCAGGAGAGCCAGCCGGCGGAACTGGCCGACCTCGATATCGGCTATGCCCAGGGCTATCTGTTCGGCGCGCCTGCACCGGCCGATATCGCATCGTCATGAGCGCCTTGTCCGAGCCGACCGACCCTGCCTCGCCGCCGATGATCCCGCCGCTGGTCTCGGGGCTCGGCGCGCTGGCGCCGCATTTCGACGCCGTGATCCTGGATCTCTGGGGTGTGATCCATGATGGCACCCGGCTGTTCGAGGAGGTGCCCGCCTGCCTTGAGCAGCTGCGGGCGCACGGCAAGACGATCTGTCTGTTGTCGAATGCACCCCGTCGGATTGCCTCGGTCGAGGCCAAGCTGCGCAGTCTGGGTCTGCCCGGCAGCGCCTATGACGTCGTGCTGAGTTCGGGCGAGGCGACGCATCTGGCGCTCCGCCATCCGCCCGATGCCTGGCATGCGGGGCTGGGTGCCCATGTCTATCATCTCGGCCCCGAACGCGATGATGATGTGCTCGACGATCTGGACCTGATCCGGGTTGAGACGCCCGAACAGGCCGATTTCGTGCTGAACACCGGCATCGACGCGCCCACGGAGACCCTGGCCGATTACGAGCCGATCCTGACCCGGTGCCTGAAGGCGCGGCTGCCGATGATCTGCGCCAATCCCGATCTGATCGTGACCGTCGGCGATACCATGGCGATCTGTGCCGGCGCGCTGGCCGAGCCCTATGCGGCGCGCGGCGGCGATGTCCGCTATCACGGCAAGCCCCATGCGCCGATCTATGAGCTGATGTTTCGCCAGGCCGGGCTCGACAACGCGAAAAGGGTGGTGGCGGTGGGGGATTCGCTGCGCACGGATATCGCGGGCGCGCGTGCGGCGGGCATGCCCTCCATCCTTGTCACCAGCGGCATCCACCGCGAGGAACTGGGTGCTGCCTGGGGCGAGAGGCCCAATGTGGAGGCGCTCGAGGCGGTCCTGCGCTCCGCCCCGGCACGCCCCGATTATCTGATGACCGCCCTGCGCTGGTGATCCTGGGGGCGGTGACAGCGAACGCGTTGATCGGTTCTAGATGACGTCGTCGATATCGCCCAGCAATTCGAGTGCGGTGCGCATCGGCAGGCTGAGGTTCCGGCGCGGCCCGCCCTCACGCAAACCATGCTGGGTGAAATAGCCGGTCTCCGCCGCTTCGCGGAAATAGCCGAGGATGAACACGCGCAGAGCGGCGGTGAGCCCGTTCTCGCCGCGCAGCTGGTCGATCTTCGTGCAAAGGTCGTTGAGGGTCCATTCCTCGCGCAGGGCGATCTCGTTGAGCGAGTCCCAGATCACCGCCTCCATGCGCACGCTCGTGCGCCGGCCATTCACCGTGACATTGCGGCAGACATGGCCTGTGGCGCCGTCATCGGGCCATTCCCGCTCATCGAGGGGACCACCTCCCGGCGCCAATGCCGCTGGGCGCTGGCGCACGCGCCGGGTGGGTTTCTTGCTGGTGTCGGTCTTGCGCACCATCGGCTGCTTTCCGTGGGCTGGTCTCATATTCATCAAGATGGGCGCATCGCCGTAGTGATGACGATGCCAACCTTCAAACAACTACCTATGGGCGTATAGCACGCTACAACCTACACGCAAAGGTATGTTGTTGTGGGGGCATACCCCATGGATGACAGAAAACGTTATAAATATAAAACAAGGGCTTAACCCGATCTGGCGAAGAACGGGTTAGGTGTCCTTGCCCTGGTCATGGCAGGCTGCGACATATTGGCTCAACGCGCGCGTGCGCGTGGCAGTCCACCCGTACACGGCGCCAGCGATGGTCCCTGACCCCCAACCTGTCGCGCGCCCTGTGGTCGTTCTGACGCCAATGGCCCGTAAGGAAGGACCGACGCTTCAAATCGGCGATTTTTGGCGTCGGCGGGCGCGCATTAACGTCACCCATCAGGAAGACCTTAACTTTCGCCGGCTATAGTGGCGCTGGGTGTAAAGGGTCCGCGGCATGATTCGGGTGAACTCCCGCCAGGGAGCGATCGGCCAGCGGACGGGTCGGGACCGTCCCTTCGGACGTGGCCGCGGCCTTCGGTCAGGGGGAAAGACGATGACCCAACAGACGCATGCTCCAGCGGCCGAGCCGGCCGGGAAAGTGTCCTTCGGCCAGGTCGCCAGCTATGTCCTCTGGCCAAATTTCCGGGCGATGGCAGCGCCGGTTGCGGACATCTTCAACGTGTTTGTCTTCGCGCTCGCCGACCTGTTCGTGTCGGTCAGGCTGCTGAAGCGCTCTCACCCGGTAGTGCAGCGGGAAATCGGTGGCTTTCGCGGGATTGCGCGGCTGCTCCTTGATGGAACCGAACATATCACCCTGTCGTGGAAGGCGGTGCCGCAGATCGCGATCTACTATTCGGCGCTGGGCATGATCGTCGGCACCATGGCGCTGGTCGGCATGCAGATGTTCAGCCTGTCGATGGGCGCGCTGGAAGCCTCTGCCCAGAACAATCCGGCCGGCGTTCCCGACGACCCGGAGAGCTTCTTTCAGGAAACGAACGACAATCCGGGGCCGGACATTACCGTCACATCGGGCGATGTGGACGCTTCCGGCAACTGGATCGAGCGCACCGTGCAACGCGCGGATTCCGACCGCGGCGGTACGGCGGCGCTCAACATGCTGTTTCATTTCGACCCGGACACCGCCGACACACAGGCCCTGCCACTCGCTCAGGGTTTTGCAAGCCTGGCGGCCGTCTACAGCTATGCCATGCTGGTCGCAGCCGGCATCATCGTCGGCTACATCATCGTCTCGCTGGTGATCGATACGGCCAGAACGGGTCAGTTCTTCGCCGGCAAGAACGAGACCTGGGTGATCATCCGCTGCCTTCTGGCGCTGTCGATGCTGGTACCGGTTGGGGTCGGGTTCAACGCGGGCCAGGCGATCGTCGTGCAGATCGCCAAATGGGGCTCGGGCCTGGCGACCTCGGCCTTCGAGACCTTCAACGAACGACTTTATGCGACGGTGGATTTCAATCCGCCCGCCATCGTCCCGGACATCACCGAGCTGGTGGGGCAACTCGTTCAGCTCGAGACCTGCCGCCAGACCTCGAACCTCTATTACTGCACCGCCGCCCCGGCCAGCTCGGATGATCGTGCGACGACGCCGTGCAAGATCCAGCGCCATGCGGTCTTCCCGCCTTTTCAGGATCTCTCCAACCCGGGCCAGCAGCCGCCATTGCCGGGATATATCCAGTATGGCGAGTTCAGCTCGATCGTCGGCGCCGCCGGCTCGAAATTCGACTATTGTGGAAGCATACGCTTCAACTGGATAGCGTCGTCAAAAAATTTCTCGAGTTCGAACATCTTCGGCTTTCAAAGCCATGATGTGTCATTCGAAATGCGCAAAAAGATGATGATGGCACACTATAATGCCATGCAAAATCTTTTCCAGGTCGTACCCACCGTCCCGGTCGACGGTAATCGGCACAATGCACATGAATGGGGTCTTCGGGTAGCCACCCAATTCATGCCCTCATCAGAATACAGGTACTATTGTGGCGATACCAATTTCCTGCCCACGAACCAGATCAACGTCAATGCGGCCGGTACGGCGTTTGACCTCTACGTGGATGCAACCACGCCTGGCCGGCTGGGCAATGTGATCATGGCGCCCTCAATGCTGCACAACTACACGCCGCAGGCGTCAGACATGTGCAACGACACAGAGATACCCGAGGCGCAGTTCCAGCAATGGCGTGAAGAGCCCTATTTCACCGATGCCGAGTTCAGGGGTCTCGTTGGCACGTACATGAATTTCCTCGAAGCCGAAATCCAGGAGCTGGAGGTCATGTATCGCGAACAGATGATGGCCACGATGCGGGATCGCGTCGGCCGCTATGGCTGGATGGCCGGCGGTGCCTTCTTCATGGAAATCGTGAACATGAACGAGGCCTTCGTTGGCGGCATCGCCGCGGTGCCTGAAATCGACAACCGCTCCACCGGCAACTGGATCGACACGAGCCGGGCCGCCTCCATCGGTTCGACCATCGGGGACCTGTTCTCGACGCGCAGTGCGCGCAAGGCACGCAGCCTGAACCGCAAGATGTACGAGCGGCAAGTGCAGGCCCAGGCGGGAGTGAACGAGGTCTATTCCGGCATCGTCAAGAAGCTTCAGCAGGACGTCGCTAACCTGCAGAATCCGAACGGTGACGGGCGCCAGAGCGGCAACCCCGTCGCGATCCCCGATTCGAGCCTCGATAACGTCCAGAAGAACTCGAAATCCATCCGCGGCCTTATGGCGAGCCTGCCGCTGCGTGGGGTATTGCTTGCGGCCAATGCCGATGGCAACAAGAACAATCCGATCCAGACGCTGATGAACATCGGCACGATGTGCGAGGCCGTGGCACTCGCGATCATCGGCATTGCGATATTGTCGACCTTCGAAGGCTTCACCTTCTCGATGGGCTCGGGGCTCGCCATGACCTTCCTGCCCCTGGGTTTCGCGTTGCTGGGGGCAGCGCTCACCCTGCTTGTCGTCATCCCGCTCATTCCCGCAACACGGTTCTTCTTCGGGATCCTGACCTGGCTGATCGCGGTCTTCGAGGCGGTGATTGCGATCCCGATGATGGCGCTCGGCCATCTGCGGACCGACGGAAATGGCGTCATGGGGGCTGCCCAGGCGGGCTACATGATCATCCTTCAGATGTTCCTGCGTCCGGTGCTGATGGTCTTTGGCCTGATCGTGGGTCTGATGGTGTTCAACGTCGTGATGGGCCTGTTCATCCAGCTCTTCATGGAGACGATCACCTCGACCTCTGTCGGGGCGCCAAGCGTAATCCGTACCTTCGGCTATGTGATCGTGTTTGTCGGCCTCTCCTATTCGATTGCCAATCTGGCCTTCAAGCCGATCAACGACTTCCCTGATCGGGCGCTGCAGTGGATCGGGGCGCAAGGCCAGAGCCACTACGCGGATACCGATGCCATGCGTCGGGTGTCGGGCACCTTCTCGGGCGAGCTGGCATCGGCGGGTGTGCGCGGCATTCAGGACGTTGCGGCGCGAAAGCAGAGCAACAGGCAGCACAAGGAACTGCTCAGCGCAACAAGGGGCGACGATAACGAAGGGCAAGGCAAGAAGAAGACCGACGGCAATGTCGGGAAGGATGCCGGCGCCAAGAGTTAGCGTCCCCCAAAGCCGTGGAATTACGGAAAGGCCGGGTGCCCACAGGGACCCGGCCTTTTTCCTGCCCGCTTTCTCACGAAATTGAGGTGGCCCGGGCCGGGCTTGAGCCCGGCGGCGGGGCAGGGCACTCTCAGTGGTGGCTCTGGTCCGGTTTCAGCCTCAAGGGATGCGTGAACGCATGCGATTTCCGGTTCTCTCTCTCCTCGCCCTTCTGATTGCCTTCATGGCGCCTGCGCCCGCGCTGGCGCAGGAGGAACCGCCGAAGCGTTGGGCGATCAGCGAGTTCGGTACGCCGCTCTATCAGAAGGACATGGCGCACTGGCCCTATGCGAACCCCGACGCGCCCAAGGGCGGGGAAATCACGCTGGGTGCGTTTGGCACCTTCGATACGCTCAACACCTATGTGCTGCGGGGCATCTGGCCGCAGGGGATCGGGCTGATCTCCGACAGCCTGATGGTCGGCTCGGGCGATGAGCTGTCGAGCGGGTACGGCCTGCTGGCCGCGTGGGCGCAATATCCGCAAGACCGCAGCTGGGTGATCTTCAGGCTGCGCGAGGGCGCGCGCTATCATGATGGCGTGCCGATCACCGCCCATGATGTGAAGTTCACCTTCGACACCATCAACGATCCGACCATCACCCGGCCGTTCCTGCGCGCCTTCTACGCCGATGTCGAGAAGGCCGAGGTGATCGATGATCTCACCATCAAGTTCACCTTGCGCACCACCGGCTCGATGAAGCCGATCATGAACCTCGCCCAGCTCAGCCCGCTGCCGCGGCATTTCTGGGATGGCGAGACGTTCGACATCGCGAAGGGAACGCTGGAGC
>CAZPBH010000056.1:0-10388 GCA_964584645.1 uncultured Rhodospirillales bacterium
GGGCTCTGGACGGAATGGGTGGCATCGAACACCACCGGCCAGCCCGTCGCCGCCAGCTCCGGCAGGGCGCGCATGTCGCTGACGAGGGTGTTGTAGCCGAAGCTGACCCCGCGCTCGGTCACCAGCACGCCCGTGGCCCCGGCCTGTTCCAGCTTGGCCGTCACATGGATCATGTCCCAGGGCGCCAGAAACTGGCCCTTCTTGACGTTCACCACCTGGCCCGTCGCCGCAGCCGCGACCAGCAGGTCGGTCTGGCGGCACAGGAAGGCCGGTATCTGCAGCACATCCACCACCTCTGCGACCGGCGCGCATTGCGATGGCTCATGGACATCGGTGAGAACCGGCAGCCCGGAGGTCGCCCGGATCTCGGCGAGGATGGGGAGGCTCTCCTTCATGCCCAGGCCCCGGGCGCTGGCGAGCGAGGTCCGGTTCGCCTTGTCGAAGGAGGTCTTGTAGATCAGGGAGATGCCGCGCGCCCGCGCGATCTCGGCCAGCGCCTGGCTCATCTCCAGCCCATGTGCCCGCGATTCCAGCGCGCAGGGCCCGGCGATCAGGACGAGCGGGAGCTGCTGGCCGATCGCCACCCGCCCGCCATCGGGCCGCGCGATCTCCACGATCCGGGTCGGCGGCAGCGCCGGGGGGCGGGCATCATCCATGGGCGCAAGGATCCTCCAAAGCCTCGGCGGGACATGCGCATGAATCCATCGCCGTCAATCGAGTTTCACGCCGCATTAGGAGTGAATTAACCCGACGCCACACACACTACCGTGGGTAGCAGGGCTTCCGAAGACGCATGTCGGATCGGCCCGCTGCCTTCTGGAGCAGTCCGGGTGACGACGAGGCCATGGGTATGATCGGGGTGAAGGCGGCACGGCTCCGCCATCAGTTCCTCGCCTGGTGGGAGGGCTACGACCTTTCCACCTGGGAAAACCTGCACGGCTGCCCCCATGAGGGCGAGGTCGAGGAAGGCCTTCAGCCGCTTCCCGAGGTTGACGACAGCACCGCCAAGGCCATTGCCGAGGCGACCGAGAAGGAACCGAAGGGCAAGGACGGCCGGCCGCTCTGGTCCGCGGTCCGGGTCGAGGTCGTGGAGAAGCTCTGGGGCGAGGGCGCAACCCTTCCCGGCGGCGAGGCCTGCGAACTCGACCTGCTCAAGCTTCTGAACCTGCACCGCGAGAACAGCCTGCTGCATATCAACCCCGGTCTGGCCGGCGCCTGCTTCGCGGCAACCAAGAAGTTCGGCCATTACGTTACCGCGCTGGAGCCCTCGCCGCTGCTGCTGACCCTCGCGATCGACCGCGCCAAGCGGCGCAAGCTGGATGCCAAGATCGAGTTCTGGCCGCTGGAGGGCGGTGTCAGCCAGTTGCCGCGCCGGCATGATGCAATCTTTGCCCGCGACGTGTTCTACACCATCGAGGACAAGCCGGCCCTGCTGGCCGCCTTGCGCGACAATCTCAAGCCGCGTGGCAAGATGATGTTCACCGATTATGTCGTCATATCGGACGGAAAGCTGGACGAGCTGGGTGAATGGATGGCAGGCGAGCCGGTGCCCGTCTATCCCTGGTCCTGCGGGCGGTATTCGGATGAGCTGGAAGCCCTGAACCTGAACGTCCGGGTCGATGAGGACATCACGGCAAAGCACCTCGAGCATCTGGCCCATGGGCTGGAGAGCTTCCAGCGGTTCATTGCGGCGCGCCGTCTGGCGCCGCATACGAAAAAGGCGGTACAGGACGAGATCGCGCTCTGGGCCGGTCGCCTTCATGCCCTGTCGAAGGGGCTGCGTCTCTATCGCTATTTCTGCATCCCGGCCGAGGACGCCTAGAGCGGATCGCGTTCGGACTGAACGCGTGAATCCGCTCTGACTTGTTATCAAACTGGAAAAATTTTCCGATCAGATGATGTCCATCTGAACGGAACTTGCTCCAAGCCCCCCGCTGAAAGATCGCCGAGGTCAGATCGCCGGGGGGCGGGGCCTGACGGCGTCCCGATGGCGGAATTGACAACACCGTGCCGGCTGGGCTATTCACCAGCGATCCATTCGGTAGCCGTTCACGCATCCGGGGCCCTCCTTCAGCGTCGGGCCTAAAGGTGCTTTCGGTCGCCGCCTGGCCCTGTTTCGACCGACAACATCAACCCAAGGGCGCGCGGCTCCTGCGCAGCGCCCGATCCAGCACCCGAGCGACCAGCGATGAAAGTCAGCGCTTCCCTGAAGACCCTGAAGTCCCGCGACAAGAACTGCCGGGTGATCCGCCGTCATGGCAAGGTGCTGGTGATCAACAAGCGCAATCCGCGCTTCAAGGCACGCCAGGGCTGATCGTCCCCGGCCGACGCTCCTGATCGGCCCTCATTCCCGTCCTGTTCGCTGTCGGCCTCTTGGCAACGGCTTGGAAACCCCTTTGCGCCTATACTGCGATGACCCGTGGGTGCGGGGTGAAGTTGGACAAGCGGGGGTGAGGCCATGTCATCAGGTCATGCATTCAGGCGCCGTGCGGCGATCGGCATGAAATCCGGACTTCTGTCCGCCATGGTTGCCGCCGGGTTTATGCTCGGCCTCACCGCCGGCCCCGCGCAGGCGGAGCGCCAGATCACCATTTCCGGGCCGGTGGCCGAGAGCGGCAATGCCTTCTCCCGCTTCATCGACAGCCTGCTGGCCTCCATGCAGGGCATTCCCGTGCTGGAGGACCTGCAAGACCTCTGGGATGAGGTTTTCGTCGCCCATGCGCCGGAGCTGATCACACATGGCGTGAACGTGCTCCTCGATTTCGAGGGCTACCGGATCATGCTCGACCCCGACCTCATGACACATGAAAAATGCGCCGCCTTGCTGGAAAACCTGCGCGCCGACATGGACGCCTTCCATCGCGATACGGCCGACTGGAACGCCATGCCGGACATGACGGGTTTCGGCGGCGTCGATGGCGCCTATGCGGGCGTCGATGTGCCGGACAGCGCGGCCACCCTGCATTTGAGCGGGGAGTTGGGCAAGGCGATCCCGCCCATGTGCCGGGAGGCCTTTGCCCGCATCGCGCAGATCCGCGATCTCGAAGCCCCGCTCGACCTGCGCAACCGCATCATGCGCGATCTGGAAGCCCTGCAATATCGTGGCGGTCAGTTCGCGACACCGGGCCCTGGCGCCCAGCAGGCCAGCGACAGCGAGTAACAAGGGGCGCAGGAAGCCCACCTGAACGGCTTCCCAACAGAAGGGGCATCCGATCCTTCAAGGTGATCGGGTTCACCCGCGGTTCAGGCCTCGCACTTCTACGGCGCGGTTCAACCTGAGCGAGGTTTCGTGCGCTTCAGCCCGGTACCCAGGCGATCCGCAGGATGTTGGTGCTGCCCGGCGTGCCGAGCGGGACGCCTGCGGTGATCACGATCCGCTGTCCAGGCTCCGCGAAGCCGAGTTCGCGGGCGATCCGGGTAGCGTTCTCGGAGATCTCCTCGAAGCTCCCGACAAGCTCGTGATGGACCGAATGCACGCCATAGCTGAGCATCAGCCGCCGCGCGGTGCGGTCGCTGGAGGTCAGGCACAGGATCGGCACCTCCGGGCGCTGGCGGACGGCGCGCAGGGTGGTGGAGCCGGAAATCGTGTAGGTGGCGATCGCCGCCGCCTCGATGGCATGGGCCACCTGATGGGCAGCCGCGCTGATCGCATCGGCGCTGGTGTGCTGGGTGTCGGGATGGTCGGCATCCATGATCGGCCGATAGAGCCGGTCGCGCTCGACCTCGCGCAGGATGCGGTCCATCATCGTCACCGCCTCGACCGGGTAATCGCCTGAGGCACTTTCGGCCGAGAGCATCACCGCATCGGTGCCGTCATAGACAGCCGTGGCGACGTCCGAGGCCTCGGCCCGTGTGGGCGCCGGTGCGCTGACCATGCTTTCCAGCATCTGGGTCGCGACGATCACGGGCTTGCCGACACTGCGCAGGGTACGCACCAGATGCTTCTGGATGCCCGGCACGCGCTCGGGCGGCATCTCAACGCCCAGATCGCCGCGCGCGACCATCAGCCCGTCGGCGAGATCGACGATCTCCTCCAGCCGGTCGAGGGCCTGCGGCTTTTCCAGCTTGACGATGACCGCCGCCCGCCCGGCGATCAGCCGCCGCGCCTCGGCCACGTCCTCGGGCCGCTGCACGAAGGACAGGGCCACCCAGTCGACCCCCTGATCGAGGGCATAGGCAAGGTCGCGCCGGTCCTTGTCGGTCAGCGCCGAGACCGGCAGGGCAACACCCGGAATGTTGAAGCCCTTGTGGTTGGAAAGCTTTGTGCCAGCGGTCACGCGGGCCTGCAGGAAAGCCCCGTCGCCGGAGCCGCCCTTGTCGGTGATCTCGAGCCGCACACGCCCATCATCGAGCAACACGTCATCGCCGATATCGAGGACATCGAGCACTTCCGGATGGGGCAGGTTGACCCGCGTTCCATCGCCCGGTGTGGGATCGAGATCGAGGCGCAGCTGCTGGCCAACCTCCAGCGCGATCGATCCCTCGGCGAAATCGCCGATCCGCAGCTTCGGGCCCTGCAGGTCGGCGATGATCGCGATCGGCCGCTGAAGCTCGTCCTCCAGCGCCCGGATATGGGCGACATTGGCCCCGTGGCCCTCATGCGTGCCATGGCTGAAATTGAGCCGGAACACATCGGCCCCGACCTCGACCAGCCGGCGGATGGTCGCGCGCGAGGAGCTGGCCGGCCCCAATGTCGCCACGACCTTGGTCTTGCGGGCGCGATGCATCATCCGCGAGGCAGCCTTGACCGCCGTGCTCGACGCCGCCTCCATGCCTTCGCTCATCGAACCGTCCATCGCTCACCCCCGCAGCTGTTGCCGACCCTCCGGCCGCGCCCGCCGGAGCGTGCGGCCGCTTGTCTGACCCGCGCGCACCTCATCCTGCGTGATTGTCCATATTTGCCGGCCCGGGTCCACCCCCGCTATCGCAGCCCCGACCGGTCGCAAGCGGGCGGGAGGTTACTTCCTGCGGAACTGGTCGAGGCTCACGACCTCGCCCGTCGACTCTTCCCCGTCCTTGCCCTGAGCCGGCCGTCCCTGACCATCCCGGTCGCCGCCATTGGAGGGGTCCCGCGCCGTATCGCGCTGGAACTGCAGGGCAAAGTTGACGGAAGGATCGGCGAAGATCGAAACCGCCTCATAGGGCACCGACAGCTGCTCGGGCATGTTGTTGAAGCTGAGCGTGACGCGAAAGCACTCCTCATCGACCTCCAGCCCGTAGAACTGGTGCTGCAGGACGATGGTCATCTCCTCCGGGTACCGCTCGCGCAGATAGCCCGCCATCTCCACCGCCGGATGTTCGGTGCGGAAGGTGATGTAGAAATGGTGCCCGCCCGGCAGCCCCTGCTCCGCCACACGGTTGAGCGCCCGGCGCACGACATCGCGCATGGCCGCTTCCACCATGCGGTCATAGTGCATGAGATCGGTGATGCTTTCGTCGTCGTTCATGACCACCCGACATGTTCTGTGGCGGTCCCGCAATGCCCCCGCATCGCCCGCCCGAGGAAGATCATGACATGAAGCGCTGCCCCGGCCAAGACCACCCTGCGGGAGGCTTCGTGCGGGGCATGCTCGCCCCCGATGCAACAGGGAGAAGCCAGCCGAAACGGAAAGAAGAAGGAAGGGCTTCTGTTGCCCGGCGCCCTTCCAGGCCGCGCCTGAACCTTGCGGGGCTCAGGAGTTCAAGGTGAAGTCACCGAGCTGCTTACGCAGCCAGGCGAGCTTCCGCATAGTTGTCATTCGCAACTATTGTCATGGCCCGATGACGGTGGTGCCATGCCGGGCAGAAACTGTTCCTTTATTGCACGCGTCGATCCTGTTTCGCCCCCATCGCGGTGGCCGGAGCCTGTCTTCGGGACGGCCGATCCGAAAAGCGCTTGATGGTGGAGGCGCCGGGTACTGCCCCCGGGTCCGCAATGCCTATTCCGAACAGCGTTTACCGCCATAGTCGGGTGCTACCCGACAGGACTGATACTAGCGGAAGCGGGTTAACGGATCAATGATCGGGCGCGAGAAACGCATCCATGCTCGCCACCACCTCTTCGGGCACCGACCAGAAGAAGCCGTGATTCCAGTCCGGCCGCTGCACCCGCGCGATGTCGGGGCGGCGAGCACAGGCCCGGGCGGTGGCCTCGGCCAGATCGTCATCGGGGTCGAGCACCAGCAGCGGATGCCGACAGGCCGTGAAACTCTCCGGCCAAGCGGCTGCCCCGCCCATGGCCGCGGCATGACCCCAATGGGCGATCTCCGGCTGGCGCAGGTTCTCCACCGCCGAGATCAGCCGGTCGCGCGGGTCCATCGCCGGGCGTGCCCAGGCCTCCACCCGGGCAAGGGTCGAAGACAGCAGCGTGGCCGGATCGTCCAGAGCCCAGGGCCGGGTCAGGGGCGTCAGGGCCGTGATCTCGGCATCGGTAAAGAAGGGCACGGCCACCAGCACGATGCGTCGGACGCTTTCCGGGGCGAGGCGGGCCATCACCACCGCCACCATTGCCCCTGTATGATAGCCCAGCACATCGACCGGGCCCGGGGCGCATGTGCCCGCCTCCTGCAGCGCCTTCAGCAGCGCGAGATTGGCCTGCGCGTAGAGTTCCAGATCCGGCGGACCGGGCGGTGGGTCACTCTCCCCGAAGCCCGGCATGTCGGGCGCCAGCACCATCCGGTCGCGGGCCATGACAGGCAGAAAGCGCTCGAACACCCGGCCCGATTTCGGGCTCTGATGGAGGCACAGCAGAGGTGGCGCCCCGGCTGGCTGCGCTGGCGCGGCGAGGCGCAGATGGTGCTGCCCGACAAGGCCGTCGATCAGCTGGCGCCGCACCGCCGGCCTGGCCGTCATCCCCAGGGCCCCGGGCGGCGCGGCGGCAGCCCCTCGCGCGGACGTCGACCCCAGGGGCCGGCCGGCGCCTCGGTTTGGGCTTCGGCTTCGGGCTCGGTCTCGGCAGCTGCCGATGACACCGGGGCATCCCAGGGTCCGGGGATGGTGCTGCGGTCGCGCCGGCTGCGATAGCCGGCCCGCTGGCCAAGCCGCATGCGGTCCAGCATGCGTTCGGGCACCCAGCGCGGGGCCTTGCGGATCGCGGCCAGCCGCGCGCGGTCGACGAACAGCCGGATCAGCCCGAACCCGGTCACGAACCCGCCGATATGCGCCCAGAACGCCACACCCGGCTCGTCTGACGGCGCCAGCAGCCCGGAAAAGAGCTGCAGCACGAACCACAGGCCCAGCAGGTAGAACGCCCGGATGCGCACGATCCCGAAGAAGAACGGGATCGGCAGGAACACATGGATCCGCGCGGCCGGAAACAGCACCATGTAGGCGCCCAGCACGCCGGCGAGCGCCCCGCTGGCACCGACCATCGGGATCGTCGAGGCGGGCGCGATACCCGCCTGCACCAGCGCGGCCGAGACCCCGCACAGCACAAAGAACAGCACGAAGCGACCGCGGCCCAGCGCGGCCTCGATGTTGTCGCCGAAAACCCAGAGATAGAGCATGTTGCCGGCGAGGTGGAAGAACCCGCCATGCAGGAAGATGTGCGTCACGAGCCCGAGCCAGCCGGGCACATCGAGCGGCGTGTAGATCTGGCCGAACAGCGCGGCCGGCACCATCCCGTAACTGTTGATCACCTGCATCAGGGCACGCCCGTCGAGCGACAGCTGCCACAGGAAGACAAGGATGCACAGCGCCATGATCGCGATGGTCACGACCGGCCGGGCATTGTGCGGGTTGTCATCGCGCAGCGGGATCATGCAACCAACATGGACCACCGGGGCATGCCAAGGAAGCCCGCCCTGCCCGCGAGGCTGGGGAGGCGTGCGGGCAAGGGCATGGCGCGGGCCGGGGCGGCTCTGCTATATCGCCCTCGCCCTCGCGGTCGGTGCCCCCTCGGTGCGCCGCCCCTTCCCTCGTCCCGGCCAAGCGCGATCTTTCAGGTGATGATGAACAACGAGCAGAACACCGAGCAGAAGAACCTGATCATCGCCGTCGTCGTTTCGGTGGCGATCCTGTTTGGCTGGCACTTCTTCATCGAGGCTCCAAGGATCGAGCAGGCCCGCCAGGAGGCCGAGCGCCGCGCCGCCGCCGAACCGGCGGAACAGCCCGCAGCGCCGGGTGCGAGCACCGCGGGCGAGTCCATGCAGCCCGGCCCTGCTGGCAGCGACCCCGACATCCCGCGCCCCGGGGCCGGGGCCGGAGCCCCCTCCGACATCCCGCAGGTGCGTCCGGGCGAGGTGCTGCCGCGCGAGGCAGCCCTGGGCGCCTCGCCACGCGTGCCCGTCGAGAGCGACCGGCTGACCGGCTCGATGGCCCTGCGCGGCGGGCGGATCGATGATCTGACGCTCAGAGGCTATTACGAGACCGTCGAGCGCGAGACACCGGTCACGCTGCTGAACCCGTCGGGCAGTGCGGCACCGTGGTACGCCGAATTCGGCTGGACCGCGGCGGAAGCCGGTATAGCCGTGCCGGGGCGCGACACCCTCTGGCAGGGCGAGCTTGACCTACTCACCCCCGATCAGCCTGTCATCAAGCGATGGGACAACGGGCAGGGCCTGATCTTCGAGCGCACGGTCAGGCTCGACGAGGGCTACATGTTCACGGTCGAGCAGCGGGTGATCAACGAGACCGGCGCCCCGGTCACCCTGTATCCCTTCGCCCTCGTCTCCCGCCATCGCGAGCCGGAGACGCTGAACTTCTTCATCCTGCACGAAGGGCCCATCGGCTTCCTCGGCGGGGAACTCGTGGAGAAGAGCTATCGCAATGTGGCCGAGCAGGACGGGCCGGAAAGCCTGACCTCGACCGGGGGCTGGCTTGGCATCACGGACAAGTACTGGCTGGTCGCGGTCGTGCCCCAGCAGGACGAGCAGGTGACGGCCCGGTTCCTTCATCGCGTCGTCGATGGCGTGCCGCGCTGGCAGGCGGACTGGCTGGGTCAGGCCGTGGTGGTCCCGGCCGGCGGGGAAGCCGCGCATGAGAGCCGCCTGTTCGCCGGCGCCAAGGAAGTCGACCTGCTGGACGGCTATGAGGAAACGCTCGGGATCCCGCGTTTCGACCTCGCCGTCGATTTCGGCATGTTCTATTTCATGACCAAGCCGTTCTTCTACGCGCTCGACACGCTGGCGACATGGACCGGCAATTTCGGCATCGCCATCCTGCTGTTCACCATCGTTCTTCGCCTGCTGGTGTTTCCGCTGGCGCAGAAGTCGTACAAGTCCTTCGCCCGGATGAAGGAAGTCCAGCCGCAGATGCTGGAAATCCGGGAGAAGTACAAGGACGACCCCAAGAAGATGCAGGAGGCCATGATGGACCTCTACAGCCGGGAGAAGATCACGCCCGTCTCCGGCTGTCTGCCGATCCTGTTGCAGATCCCGATCTTCTTCGCGCTCTACAAGGTGCTGTTCGTGACCATCGAGATGCGCCACACGCCCTTCTTCGGCTGGATCGACGATCTCTCGGCCCCCGATCCGACCTCGCTGTTCAACCTTTTCGGCCTGCTGCCCTATGATGTCCCGGGCTTTCTGGAGATCGGCCTGTGGCCGTGCATCATGGGGCTCACGATGTATCTGCAGACCAAGCTGAACCCGCCCGCCGCGAACGATTTCCAGCAATCCATCATGCTGGTGCTGCCGGTGGTGTTCACGATCATGCTGGCGCAGTTCCCGGCCGGGCTCGTGATCTACTGGACCTGGTCGAACATGCTGGCGATCGCCCAGCAATATCTGATCCTCAAGCGCATGAAGGTCGGCGACAGCGCCGCCAAGGGCTGAGCGGCGATGGAGGTGGCCGACCCGGCCAGCCGGTTCGATCCTGCGGCTATCGAGCGCGCCCGCAAGCTCTTTGCCGGCCCGTGCGACTTCTTCGCCGGTGCTGACAGCGAGGCCAGGCTGCCGCCACCGGAAGCGCCCGAGATCGCCTTTGCCGGAAGGTCCAATGTCGGCAAGTCGAGCCTCGTCAACGCCCTCACCGGCCGCAAGACGCTGGCCCGGGTCTCCAACACCCCGGGGCGTACCCAGCAGATCAACTTCTTCCTGCTGAGCGACCGGCTGCGGCTGGTCGATCTGCCGGGCTATGGCTATGCCAAGGTCGCGCGGGCCAAGGTGGACCAGTGGACCGGGCTGATCGACCGCTATCTGCGGGGCCGGGTCAACCTGCGCCGGGTGCTGTTGCTGGTCGACGGACGGGTCGGCGCCAAGCCTTCCGACGTGCAGGCGATGCAGGTGCTGGGCGCCGTCGGGGTGCCGTTCATCCTGGTGGCCACGAAATGGGACAAGGTGCGTGCCGGCGACCGCGCAGCCCGCACCCGTGAGCTCGAAGCGGCGGTGAAGCCGCACGCCGCCGGTTTTCCCTGGATCATGCCGACCTCGGCCCATCATGGCGAGGGCGTGCCGGAGCTGCGGGCGAGC
>CAZPBH010000057.1:0-10316 GCA_964584645.1 uncultured Rhodospirillales bacterium
GGGCGCGGTTGCCGGTTCGGCCACGATCCGTGCCAGCGCCTCCAGCCGTGAGGGGGCATCCGCCAGCGCCACGCCGAGCCGTGCCGCACCCTCGCGCAGCCTGATCTGCCGGGCCGGCTGGCTCAGATGGTCGGCCAGCGCGTCAGCCATGCCCTGCGGCTCATGGGGTGAGACCACCAGCCCGGCCTCGAAGGCGGCAAGCGTGCGCGCCATCGGCGCCTCTGCGGGCCCGAGCCAGAGCGACGGGCGCCCCAGACCGGCCGCGAGGGTGGCCTTGGCCGGGCTCAGCAGGCCGAGCGCCCCGGGTGCCATCGGCGCCACCAGCAGATCGGCCGCTGCCGCATGGGCGCGAACCTGACCCCAGGGGACGGGAGGCTGCCAGAATATGGCCGGGTGCGCGTCATGGCGGCGGCGCAGCTCATCGGCGCGCCGACCGGTGCCGATCAGGCGCAGCTGCAGCTGCGGATGGGCGGGTGCGAGGGTGGTGACGGCCTTGAGCAGCCCATCGAGCGGATGGGCCGCGCCGATATTGCCCATGACGGCCAGAACAAAGCGGTTTTCGGCCCCCCAGCCATGCCGGATGGCCTGGACCTCGGCGGGCGTGGGCGGGGGTCCGCGATCGGCCCAGTTGGGGATCAGGCTCACCGGCACCGGGCGCGCAAGATGCGCCCGCAGATGGGCCACCATCGCCCGGTCGATCCCGACGAGGTGGGCACAGCGGCCCAGCGCCGCATCACGCCAGCGACCGAGCCGGTTGAGGACCGGTGCGGGCAGCTTGTCCGGCGCCAGCACGGCGGCAAGCTCGGGATAGACATCCTGCGACCAGTGGATGAGGGGGACACGCCGTGCCGCGGCCCAGGCTGAGATCGGGATCAGCGCCAGCGGTGGATCGCTGGTCACGATCAGTCGGTCAGGCCGGGGGGACGCCGCCAGCGCCAGCATCAGCCGGCGGGTGATGGCG
The DNA here is from genome assembly GCA_964584645.1 of uncultured Rhodospirillales bacterium. Taxonomy (GTDB): domain Bacteria; phylum Pseudomonadota; class Alphaproteobacteria; order CAZPBH01; family CAZPBH01; genus CAZPBH01. The sequence goes on from CAZPBH010000057.1 coordinate 962, forward strand.
AGGTAATCGAGCACGCCGCCCGGCAGCGCTGTCCCGGCCACCCGCTCGACCTCGACGGCGCCATCCAGCGTCCGGCCGGCCTTCGGACCGGTGGTCAGCACCCGGACCTTCCAGCCCGCGCCAGCCAGATGATGCGCCAGTTCGCGCGTCAGCCGGCCGGTGGCGCCGGCCCCGGGCGGATAGACCCGGTTGACCAGCGTGACCGTTGCCGTGCCATCGCTTCTGCCCTCGAACACCATGCGTCACCACATGATCGTATGTGGGGCAAGCCTAGCATCAGGGGGGGATTGCGCAATCGCGGTTAAGGTGTGGAACGCCCTTCCACCGCAGTTTTGCGTTGAATCAGATATGGAGATGCAACCGTCTGCCGGACAGTTTCGGCCAGCAGTGTCAGCAGCAGGCCCAGCGCCAGATATTTGTAGCTCGTATAGACGCTGAGGCTGGCCAGCACCGGCGGCAGGATGGCCAGGCTCAGCATCGGATGCGTGCCGAGGCCGCGGGCCAGCGCCAGCAGGACAAGGGCCGCATAAAGACCGATCAGCACGACCCCCAGCACCCCCGCCTTGAGCAGGGCATAGCTGAACAGGCTGTGGGTGTAGCCGACATGCATCCCGCCGACGGCCGGGCTGTCGAAGCGTGCCCCCCAGCCGAGCCCGAAGGCCCAGCTGCCGGGGTCCTCGCCCAGCCGGTCAGCGACCGCATCCAGCTCGACCAGCCGGGCGTTGGTCCCCAAGGTCCGGGTCTTTTCGATCAGCAGGCCGGCCGCTGTCATGATCTCCTCGCCCAGCAGCGCGAAGGCGAGGGCAAGGGCGGCCGGCAGCAGCAGCAGCCAGATCGCCCGTGCGCGCAGGCGGACCAGCAGCAGCGCCAGCAGACCGAGCCCCACCGCCAGCAGGGCCGCGCGCTGCAGGGTCAGCACCAGCGCGGCCAGGCCCGCCGCACATAGCGCTGCCGCTGCAAGGCGCGCCAGCGGATGCATCCGTTCCGGCCGGCTGGCCAGCACCGCCCCGATCAGGGCGGCAAAGGGCAGGGCCGGGCTGTTGGCGAGGTAGAGAAGCCCGTCATTGATGCCATGGGCGGTGGCCACCCGCAGCCCGGTCGCGGCGAAATGCCGGGCGGTGAACAGGGCCGCGATCAGCACCAGACCGATCAGCAGGGCGCGTTGCAGGGCCGGGCTGTCGACGGGCCGCGCCACCAGCAGGACAGGGAGGAACAGATAAAGCAGCGGGATCAGGTCGCGCAGCACGGCCTCGACTCCATGGCCGGCCGCCAGCCCGATCGCTGTCGGCAGGGCGGCCAGCACCACCAGCGCCAGCGCCCCCAGCCGCACGAAACCCGGCGCCTCGGCATCGAGGGTCACAGCCCCGCTGAACGCTGCGAGTGGCCGCTGAAGCCCGCAGGCGAAGATCAGCAACAGCCCGATCAGCGCCTCGATCCGGCCGGGGGCATCCGGGGTTGGGCTGGATAATGCGCCATAAAGCGCGCAGGCCGCCACCACGCACAGCGCCTGAAGCGGAAGAGGCCTCATAGCAGGGTCGCGATCATGCGGGCGGCCATGATCACCAGAAACAGGGCGAACAGCCGGCGCATGAGCGCCCCCGGCAGCGCATGGGCCAGCCGCGCGCCCAGCGGCGCCATCAGCACCATCGTTGGCACCACGGCCAGGAAGCCGATCAGATTGACGAAGCCCAGACTTGCAGCCGGGCGGCCGGGCTGGCCCAGCCCCGCCAGCGCGAAACCTGCCGCCCCGAAGGCTGCGATGACCACACCCAGCGCCGCACCGGTGCCGACCGCGCGCCGGATCTCGAACCCGCACAGCGTCAGGGTCGGCACGCTGAGCGAACCGCCACCGATGCCGACAAGGGCGGAGATCAGGCCGATCGCCCCGCCCAGGCTCTCCCGCACCGGGCTCGGCGGCAGGCCGCGCCGCAGGGTGCGCTCCGCCTTCACGAAGGTCAGAGGGGCGGCCACCGCCAGCGCCAGCATGGCAAACAGCCCTGTCAGCACCCGGCCATCGACGATCCGGGCCAGCCCCGCCCCCAGCAGCACGCCGAGTGCGATCGCCGGGCCCCAGAGGCGCACCACCTGCCAGTCGACAGCCCCGCGACCATGATGGGCGAGCGCACTGCGCGCGCCGGTCGGCAGGATCGTCGCCAGCGAGGTGCCGACCGCCACCTGCATGGCCGGGCCTGGCGGCACCTCCAGCAGCAGGAAAAGGTTATAGAGGGCGGGCACGACGACGATGCCGCCGCCGACCCCTAGCAGCCCCGCCAGCAGCCCGGCGAACGCCCCGGCCCCGACCAGCCCCAGCGCCAGCGGCGCCCACGCCGCGGCCGATTCCATGATGCTTTCCACCTGCGGGACTTTTCCACCGCCATGTCGAGCAGGCAAGCCATCCCGCATTTTGCTGCATTGCACACAACGCGGCGGCCCTCTACACTGCGGGCTGAACGAGTTTGGGAAGGGGGAACTCCATGAATCAGATGGCCCGGATTCTGCCGGAAGGCGCGCTTGGCTCGGCCTGGTCGGTCGGTCATCAGGCGCAGCGCAGCTGGACGCAATGGCTGCAGGACAGCCTGCGCTCGGTCGACATGGCACCCCGCGCCCTGCCGCCGGCCGCCCCCAGCGACCGCGAGCCCTCCAGCCCGGTGCAGGCTCTCGACCGGCTGGTGCCGGCGATGCTGGCGCGCTCGACCAAGGGGATCTCGCCGGTCAGCCTCGGGCTTGCCGGGATGGACTGGGCGATGCATTCGGCGATGGTGCCCGGTCATCAGGCCCGGCTGGTGGAAAAGGCCGCGCGCAAGGCCCTGCGGCTGTGGACCTATGCCGCCCGCGCCAGCTTCGACGACCATGCGCCCAAGCCGGTCGAGCCGCTGCCCGGCGATCATCGCTTCGACGATCCGGCCTGGAACCTCTGGCCGTGGAACGTGATGCACCAGTCCTTCCTGCTTGGCCAGCAATGGTGGCACGCGGCCACCACCGGCATTGCCGGGGTGTCGAAGCAGCATGAGGACACGGTGAACTTCTTTGCCCGGCAGATGCTGGATGTTGCCTCGCCCTCCAACAACCCGATGATCAACCCGGAGATCCTCCGCCGCACGCTGGAAGAAGGCGGGGCCAATCTGCGCCGCGGGTGGACCAACTTGCTTGAGGATACCGAGCGCCAGATGCTGGGCCGGCCGCCGGTCGGGACGGAGGATTTCATCATCGGCCGCGATCTGGCCGCCACACCGGGGCGGGTCGTCTATCGCAATCATCTGATCGAGCTGATCCAGTACAGCCCGACCACGCCCGAGGTCCAGGCCGAGCCGGTGCTGATCGTCCCGGCCTGGATCATGAAGTACTATATCCTCGACCTGTCACCGGAAAACTCGATGATCCGCTATCTGGTCGATCAGGGGCACACCGTCTTTGCCATCAGCTGGCGCAATCCGGAGGCCGAGGACCGCAATCTCACGCTCGACGACTATCGCCGGATGGGCATCGAGGACGCGATCAAGGCCGTCTCCACCATCTTGCCGGATGAAAGGATCCACGCCTGCGGGTACTGCCTGGGCGGCACGCTGCTGTCGATCGAGGCCGCGACCATGGCGCGCGAGGGCAATGACAGGCTCGCCAGCGTCACGCTGCTGGCCGCGCAGACCGACTTCACGGAAGCGGGCGAGCTGATGCTGTTCATCGACGATGCGCAGGTCGCCTTCCTGGAGGCGCTGATGTGGGATCAGGGCACGCTCGACACCGCACAGATGGCGGGTGCCTTCCAGATGCTGCGCTCCAACGACCTGATCTGGTCGGCCAATATCCGCCGCTACTGGCTGGGCGAGCGCGATGATCTGATCGATCTGATGGCCTGGAATTCAGATGCCACACGCATGCCCTACCGGATGCATTCGGAATATCTGCGCAAGATGTTCCTGGAGAACCAGCTGGCTACCGGCAATTATCTGGTCGACGACAAGCCCGTTGCCCTGACCGACATCCGCGCCCCGATCTTCGCCGTCGGCACGGAGAAGGACCACATCGCGCCCTGGCAGTCGGTCTACAAGATCCTGCTGCTGAGCGATACGGAAGTCAGCTTCTGCCTCGTCAAGGGCGGGCACAATGCGGGGATCGTCAGCGAGCCCGGCCATCCGCGCCGCCATTACCGGCTGCGCCATCACGATGTCGAGCGGCGCCATATCGATCCCGAACGCTGGGTCGCCACGACCGAGAAGCGCGATGGCTCATGGTGGCCGGCGTGGAGCCAGTGGATGATCGAGCATGGGGCGGGCAAGACCGTGAAGCCGCCGCGCATGGGGGCTCCCGAAGCCGGTCTGCCACCGCTGGAGGCGGCACCCGGCACCTATATCCACCAGCACTGAGCACCCCTGGCCCGCCACCTGCCGTCCAGCGCTTGAACGCCACGCGCGCCGCCCGAACTGGCGATGGGCCATGAACCTCACGCTGCGTCTGATCCACATGCTGGTGCGGGCCCTCTGGGCCGCGCGCCGGCCAGCCGACCCGCTCGGCACCTTTCGGCTCAAGGGGCATGTCTGGCCGACCGATCTGGACTGGAACGGCCACATGACCAACAGCCGCTATCTCTCGGTGCTCGATCTCGGGCGGGTCGACATGCTGATCCGCTCCGGCCTTTATGTCGCCTTCCGGCGCATGGGCGGCCATGCCGTGGTCAGCCATATGGCGATCCGCTATCGCCGTGAACTGAAACCCCTCAGTGCCTTCACGCAGGAAACGCGGGTGCTGTGCTGGGAAGGCGACACGCTGTGGTTCGAGCAGCGGCTGATCGATGCCCGGGGCATCACCGCGACCCTGGCCATCGTGCGCAACACCTTCCGCGAGCAGGGCGGCAAGCCGGGGGATGCCGCTGCCCTGCTTGGCACGGCCGGAGTCATCGCCGAAAGCCCGCCGATCCCCGAGGTCGTACGCGCCCAGATGGCGAGCGAGGCGGCGCTCAAGGCCCTGACGGCCGGGGAGCGCCGGGCCGCCGCCTGAGGCGCGGCCGCCCGCCGCTTCAGCCGGCCCTTTTCCTCAGCTGCGGCCGCCGGCCACCTGCCGGGAGCCGAACAGGTTTTCCCGCTCCTCTTCCGACATCTCGCCCGTGCGCGGCGTGCGCTTCTCGCTGCCCAGAGCCCGGCCCTTCTGCACGGCCGGGCGTTCGTTCACCCGCTCCCACCAGGCCTGCAGCCCGGGATAGGCATCGATGTCGATGCCCTGCATCTCCGGCAGCACCCAGGGCCAGGTGGCGATGTCGGCGATGGTGTAGTCCGGCCCCGCCAGATAGGCGCCGGTCTCGGTCAGCCGGCGGTCGAGCACGCCGTAGATCCGCTTTGTTTCGTTGGCGTAACGATCAATGGCATAGCCAATCTTCTCAGGGGCATAGCGGTTGAAATGATTGTACTGGCCGAACATCGGCCCGACCCCGCCCATCTGCACCATCAGCCATTCCAGCGTGGCGAGACGCCGGCGCGGGTCCGTGGGCAGGAGCTTGCCGGTCTTTTCCGCCAGATAGATCAGGATGGCGCCAGATTCGAACACGCTGACCGGCTCGCCGCCCGGGCCATCGGAATCGATGATCGCCGGCATCTTGTTGTTCGGGCTGATCTTCAGGAATTCGGGCTCGAACTGGTCGCCCTTGGCGATGTTCACCCAGTGCACCTGATAGGGCAGGTCGAGTTCCTCGAGCAGGATGGAGATTTTCCAGCCATTTGGCGTCGGCCAGTAGTAGAAGTCGATCATGGGGTGGCTCCTGGTTGCGGTGGCGCGGTCATGCTGGCATATGGCCGGGTCACGGTCGCCGCGCGAGGGGCGGCCCGGCTATCGAATCGATAGGCGCACCGGCCCGGCGGTTCCGGCCGTGCGCCGGAAAGGCAGCAGATGGTTCTGGTTGCACCCGTGATGGCCCCGGTCAGCTGGGGTGAGCTGATCGATAAGATCACGATCCTGGAGATCAAGGCGGCCCGGATCGAGGATGCGGCCAAGCTTGTCAATGTGAAGCGCGAGCTGGATGCGCTCTCGGCCATCCGCGATGACGCCCTGCCCGAGGGCGCGGACATCCACGCGCCGACGGCCGAGCTCAGGGCGGTCAACGAGAAGCTCTGGGATATCGAGGACGATATCCGCGAGAAGGAGCGGGCCCAGGATTTCGGCGCGGAATTCATCGAGCTTGCCCGCGCGGTCTATCGCACCAATGATCGCCGCGCGGCCCTGAAACGCCAGATCAACGAGGCGCTGGGCTCCGAACTCGTCGAGGAGAAGAGCTACAAGCCGTACTGAGCCCTCACGCGATGTCGATGGCCTTCGCCTTCAGGCGCTGGAAGGGCACGATGTCGAGGGCGGCCTTGTGGGTGGCGGCAAGGCGCACCGGCGGGGCCATCCCGGCCTGATCGGCCTCCAGCCAGCGCGCCGCACACAGGCACCAATGATCGCCCGGCTTCAGCCCGGCAAAGTTGAAGGCCGGCACGGCGGTCGTCAGATCATTGCCACGGGCTTTCGAGAATTCGAGAAACTCGGCCGTGACCTGGGCACAGACGGTGTGGCTGCCCCGATCCTCGGGTCCGGTGCCGCAGCATCCATCCCGGAAAAAGCCGGTCACGGGGTCGAAGGAGCAGCTCTCCAGCGGCTCGCCAAAGACGTTCTCATCCCTGACGCGTGTCGGCAGGCTCGTCATCCAGGCCTCATCCTGTTCGTGGTTCTCACCCTGAGGGATGTGGGGGCGTTGGCCGCGCCGGCGAGCGGTTGACGGATCGGGTGGCCGTGTCACCTCTCAGGCGTGAGCGTTCCCGACGACCCGGCACCCCCTCTTGCACCACGGCCCGACCCGGCGCGGGCCCTGCGCAAGCTGCTGATCGTGGCGGCCCTGCTGGCGCTGGCCCTGCTGGCGCTGGTCACCTTCGTCAGCCGCGAGGCGCTGGAAGAGATCAAGCACGTGCTCGACGTGTGGACGCTTGTGGCGCTGGTCATCATCGTCAATCTGGTGAGCTTCCTGATCGGGATCGTGCTGTTCGCGGCCTACAAATGGATCCGCGCCGATCTGGTCGATGAAGAGGATTAGCCCTCCAGCACCCGTTGAAGCTCGGCCGCGATGTCGGCGACCCCGGCATCATGGCGGATCAGGCTGATCGGCTCGCCTTCCGGGCCCATCAGATAGATGAAGGCCGAATGGTCGACGAGGTAGAAATCCTCATCCGCCGTCGGCTGTTTCGCATAATAGACCTTGAAGGCCTCGGCCGCCTGTTTCACCGCTTCGGGCGTACCGGTCAGGCCGATCAGCCGGTCGCTGAACAGCGGCATGTGCCCGGCCAGCACCTCCGGCGTGTCGCGCTCGGGATCGACGGAGATGAAGATCGGCGCGATCCGCTCGGCCTGCTCGGCCGGCAGGCTGTCGAGGGCGGCGGCCATCTCGGCCAGGTCGGTCGGGCAGATATCCGGGCAGAAGGTGAACCCGAAATACATCAGCCGATAGCGCCCGGCGAAATCATGCTCGGTCACCGTCTCGCCGCGATGGCTGGTCAGCGTGAACGGCCCGCCGAGGCTGGCGGGTGCGGGCAGCACCATGGGGGCCGCGTCCTGGCGCAGGACCGTCGCGGCCGGGGCCTGCTGACGGGCGCCCTCGGGCACCGGCATCAGCAGCGCCAGCGCGCTGCCGACAGCAAGGGCCGCGACCAGCGACAGGCTCCAGATCAGCACATTCCTCATGGGAGCAGAGATGCGCCCTCGCGCGTTGCCGGGGAAGAGGGCTCGACACACTGTCGCAGCCGGGAGAAGCTTGGCAGACCATCAGGAATGTTGAGGGAGATCGCTGCATGAAGATCGGCATCATCGGATCGGGCATGGTGGGTGCGACCGCGGCCTATGCGATGGCCCTGCGGGCGGTCGGCACCCGGATCGTGCTGGTCGACCGGAGCCATGAGCTCGCACAGGCGCAGGCCCAGGACATCACCCACGCCACGCCCTTCGCCGGCTATGTGCCCGTCGAGGCCGGCGCCTACGGCGATCTGCAGGGGGCGGGGGTGATCGTGCTGGCCGCCGGGGTGAGCCAGAAAAGCCCGGAGGAAAGCCGGCTGGAGCTGCTCTCCCGCAATGCGGAGGTCTTTCGCCAGATCATCGGCCCGGCGCTGGACGCGGCGCCGGAGGCGATCCTCGTCATCGCCACCAACCCGGTCGATGTGATGACGGCGGTGGCCCAGCAGCTCTCCGGCCTCGCGCCCGAGCGGGTGATCGGCTCGGGCACCATTCTCGATACCGCGCGCTTCCGGGCGCTGCTGGCCGCGCATCTCGGCGTCTCCAACCAGTCAGTCCACGCCCATGTGCTGGGCGAGCATGGCGACAGCGAGGTGCTGCACTGGTCGGAGGCCAGCTCCGGCAATCTGCCGCTGGAAGCCTTCGCGGCCGCGCTCGGCCGACCGATCACCGAGGAGGTGCGCGCCGACATCGATGCCCGGGTGCGCGGTGCTGCGGGCACGATCATCGCCGGCAAGGGGGCCACCTGGTTCGGCATCGGCATGGGGCTGGCAGCCCTGGTACGCGCCATCGAGCGTGATGAGGGCGCGGTGCTGACGACCTCGATGCGCGCCGATGAGGACGCCGCGCGGCGGCTGTGCCGGGCGACGGGCGACGAGGTGGCGGCGGCGGGCATCGCCTTTTCCCTGCCGCGGGTGATCGGTGCGGGGGGCGTGCGGGCCACGCTGGTGCCCAGCCTCGATGCGCGCGAGGCCCCGGCCCTGGCACGCTCCATCGCCACGCTGAAGAGCGCCCAGGACGAGGTGATGGGCGTCCTCTAGTTTTCCTCCACCAGCCGTGCGGCACCCAGCACGGGGATGCGGATCCAGTCCGGTCGGTTGGCGGCCTCGTAGCCGATCTCGTAGACCGCCTTTTCCGCCGTGAACAGGTCGATCAACTGCTGCGCGAGAGCCCGGTCCTGCGGCACGGTCGAAACCTCGCCGATGGCCTCGAAATAGGCATCGAGGAAGGCGCTGGTGCTGATATCGCGCCAGGCCTGCGCGGCCTCCAGCATCCGTGCCGCCGGCATGGTCTCGCCCTCCCGGCAGGTGGCGAAGGCCGCCGCCCAGGCGGCGTAGTCGAAGCTGCGCACCAGCCCCGCCACATCACGCAGCACGCAATGCTTGGCCCGACGCTCGGCCAGCGAGCGGGACGGCTCGCCCTCGAAATCGACGAACACGAAATCGCTGTCGGCCACCAGGATCTGGCCCAGATGCAGATCGCCGTGATGGCGCGCCTTGTGCAGGCCCTCATGCGGGCGGCAGAGCGTGTCGATCAGCTTTTCCAGCGCCTTGCGTCCCTTGCGCAGGGTAGCGATGGCCTCGGCCGTCTCGGCAGCGGTGTCGTTCAGGCCGTC
>CAZPBH010000058.1:0-5212 GCA_964584645.1 uncultured Rhodospirillales bacterium
GGTGGATACAGGCGCGGGCGGTGAAGCCCAGCGCCTTGGCGCGTTCGGTCTCGGTGCGCAGCCCGTCGATGTCGGCGACATCGGTATACGGCGAATCGAACAGGTCGATCCCCGTTTCCGCCGCCGCCGCCACAAGGCGCGAGCGTGCGTAGAGCAGCGCCTCGAACGAACGCGTCGAGCCCAGCGCGGCCGAGAGATCGACGGCCCCCAGCTCCGCACCCGTCACACCCGGCGCCTGCAGCAGGGCGGGCGCGTTTTCAAGCCCGTCGCGCGTCTCGATCAGCGGGACCAGAGCCTGTGGGGCCGCGATCCCGTCCATGGCCCGTTGCAGCACGCCCAGCTCGGCCGGGTGACGGATTTTCGGGAGCATGATGGCCGCGAAAGGGGCGCCGGCCGCGATCAGCGCCTGCCAGTCGGCCAGCCCATCGGGCGTGTCCAGCCCGTTGGGCCGGACCCAGAGCGGCAGGGCAAACTCGTGCTGGCCGCTCTCGTGCTGCCGGGCGAAGTCCAGGGCGGCGGTCCGGGCATCCGCCTTGGCCTCGGGCGGCACGGCGTCCTCAAGATCGATGCAGACGACATCCGCCCCTGCCGCGATCGCCTTGGCGAAGCGATCCGGGCGATGGCCGGGCACAAAAAGCAGGGAACGGGGCGCGGGGCGCTTGGGTCCTGTCGTCATCCTGATTGGAGCAGATGGGATGGATCAGCGCCGTTGTCAGGCGCCCAAGTCCTTGCCCGGGTTCCTTTTGTGGCCATTTGAGCCGTCGTGAAGCGCCCGGATGCGGGCCCGACTGGAAGGGAGTTCGTTCGATGCCGATACCTGCCGATCTCACCCGTTTTGCGGGCCTCGCCTGTCTCGCCGGCGCGCTGGCCATCGCGGCACCCGCCCATGGTGAAGACCAGGGCGAGGCTGCAAAAGCCGACCGCGCCGCTCTGGAAGAGGCTGCAAGCGACGCCCGCCGCCCCGATGGCGATGTGGCCCGCGACCAGTACCGCCAGCCGGTCGAGGTGCTGGGCTTCTTCGACATCGCACCCGATGCCACGGTCGTGGAGATCTGGCCGGGCGGTGGCTATTATGCCCAGATCCTTGCTCCCTACCTCAAGCAGGGGGGCGGCACCTATTACGCGGCCGGGTTCCCGCGCACGGCTGAAGGCGATTTCGCCACCCGCTCGCGCGACCGCTTCGCGGCCTTCCTCGCCGCTGATCCCGAGCGCTTTGATGAGGTCATCACCACCGGCTTCGGCACGGTAGCCGGTGCCGATGATTACGAGATCGCCCCGGCCGGCAGTGTCGATGCCGTGCTGACCTTCCGCAACCTGCACAACTGGATGGCCTTCGGCTTTGTCGACAAGGGCTTCGAGGCGTTTTATGCCGCACTCAAGCCGGGCGGCATCCTCGGCATTGTCGAGCATGAGGCGCCGGCCGACGGCATGCAGGACCCCATGGCCGAAAGCGGCTATGTCCAGCGGGCCTGGACGGTCGCCAAGGCGGTCGAGCATGGCTTCGAATATGTCGGCGCCAGCGAGGTGCTGGACAATCCGGCCGACACCAAGGACCACCCGGAAGGTGTCTGGACCCTGCCGCCCACCCTGCGCACCAAGGTCGATGGCTGTGAAGGGCCGACCTTCGCCCAGCCGCCGGCCGACCAGCCCGATCTGGAATGCGTTGACCAGGCCGCGTATCTCGAAATCGGGGAAAGCGACCGCTACGTCCTGAAGTTCCGCAAGCCGGCCGAGGAAAGCGCCCCGGAATCCGATACCGAGGAAGCCTCGGAGGAGTAGTCCGGGGCTGATGGGCCGCGCAGGATGACGCAGATGCCGGCCGGCCCGGCCTACCGGGCGCTCGCCTATCAGATGCCGTGTCGGGCGGTGAACCGCCTGCCCGACCGGCGCGAGGCGCGGGCGCGGATGATGGCCTCGCTTGAGGCGCTTCACGCCCGGCTGCGGGCGGCAAAGGCGTTTCTGGGGCCTGATGTACGGCTCGTCGTGCTGCCGGAGTATTTCCTGACCGGCTTTCCGATGGGCGACCCGCTGCCGGTCTGGGCCGACAAGGCCGCCATCGCCATGGACGGGCCCGAGATCGAACGGATGGGGGAGATCGCCCGCGATCTCGATATCTTCCTCTCGGGCAATGCCTATGAGGCGGACGCGCATTTTCCCGACCTGTATTTTCAGGCCAGCTTCATCATCGACGCCTCGGGGTCGCTGATCCTCCGATATCGGCGGCTCATCAGCCTCTACGCGCCCAGCCCCTATGATGTGCTGGAACGCTATCTCGACCTCTACGGGGCGGACAGCCTGTTTCCGGTGGCCGATACCGATCTCGGCCGGCTCGCCTGCATCGCCTCGGAGGAAATCCTCTATCCCGAGATTGCACGCGCCATGGCCCTGAACGGGGCGGAGGTGCTGCTGCATCACAGTTCGGAGGCGCTTTATGATGGCGGCTCGACGATGAAGGATGTGGCCAAGCGGGCGCGGGCGCAGGAGAACATGGCCTATCTCGTCAGCGCCAATTCGGCCGGCATTCTCGACAGCGACAGCCCGCCCCAGGGCACCGACGGGATGAGCAAGATCGTCGATTTCCAGGGCCATGTGATGATCGAGGCCGGGCAGGGGGAAAGCGCGACCGCGCAGGCCGAGCTGGACCTTGCCAGCCTGCGCCGCTTCCGGCGCCGGGCGGGGATGGGCCATGTGCTCTCCCGCCTGCCGATGCCGCTGTTCGAGGCGATCTATCACGGCCGCGATCTGCACCCGGCCAACACCTTGCTGAAGGACGGGCAATCAACCGTGCCGGAACGTGCCTTCTTCCGGACCCGCCAGCAGGCGGTCATCGACGCGCTCGCGGAAAAGGGCCTGATCTAGCGTTGAATGAAAAGCCTTTCTAGTCGCGAAAACGCACCTCCCTGATCCCTGCATATTCGCACAGCATCCAGGTCCATTCGCTAATCCCGTGATCTTCGAAAACTATCTGTTTTGAAAAATCGCAAATCCTTGCTGCAATAAAGGCAGGGGCGGTCTTCTCCCCAATTTGAGCAGCAATAACATCACCCTTTTTGCATTCCTTTAATTCTTCTTCCAAGTCAATCTGTGTTGTTATGGAAATTTCGCAAACAAGGGCAAGGGCAAGCAGGTCCATCTTAGTTTTCCCACGTTTGGCGTTTCAGGTTCTGGCGAGCCCAACCACTAGTTAGCCAAACCACCACGGGTCGTCGGCATTGGCGGTGTTCCTGATCAGCACCTTGCTGCGCAGGAAACGCCTGATGCCGCTGGGGCCCATCCGGCTGCCCCCCAGGCCGGAGAGCTTGAAGCTCATCTTCTCGCCCTCCTGCATGATGGCGGTCAGCGTGGTGTCGTTGACGCTGATGCCCCCGCCCTCGATCCGCTGCGCCACGGCTGTGGCTGTTTCGAGATCACCGGCAAAGACCGCGCCGGACAGGCCATAGACGCTGTCATTGGCACGCCGCACGGCCTCCTCGGCATCCGCCACCTGCATCACCGGCAGGATGGGCCCGAAGCTCTCCTCGCGCATGATCGCCATCTCATGGGTCACACCGGTCAGGACGATGGGCTTCACATACCAGCCGCCGTCGATCTGCCGGGGCCCGTGGCCACAGCGCATCACGGCACCCCGGGCCAGCGCGTCCTCCAGATGACGCTCGATGATTCCGGCCTGCCGCTCAAAGATCAGCGGGCCGATCTCGCCATCCATCGGCCCCGGATGGGCGAGCCTGAGGGCGTCGACACGCGCCACCAGCGCCGCCACGAAGGCGTCATGGATCGGGGCTTCGACATAGATGCGCTCGATCGACTGGCAGGCCTGCCCGGCATTGGCATTGCCGCCCCAGGCCAGCGCCCGGGCGGCGCGATCCAGATCCGTACCTTTCAGGATGATGGCGGGGTCCTTGCCGCCCAGCTCCAGAAAGGCGGGGATGAACCGCTCGGCCGCCTGCACGGCGACCTTCCTGCCCGTGGCGACCGAGCCCGTGAAGCAGATGAGATCGACCCGGTCGATCAGGGCGGCCCCGGTGCGCCCGTCGCCGGTGATGAAGCCCAGCACCTCGGCCAGTTCGGGAACGGCCGCCAGGGCTTCCTCCAGCGGCTCCACGAAGCGCGGGGTGACCTCCGAGGGCTTCACGAGGACGGCACAGCCCGCCACCAGCGCCGGCACCGCGTCGATCAGCGAGAGCAGCAGCGGGAAATTCCACGGGCTGATCACGCCAACCAGCGGATAGGGCACGAGCTGGGTGTCGAGCTTCAGGAACGGGATGCTGGTGGGCTGGTCGGTCGGTGCTGCCAGTTGCTGTGGTCCCCATTGCGCCCAGCGCTCGACCATCGGGCGCAGGCCGGTGACTTCGGCCTCGGTTTCCCGAAGTCGCCCGGTATCGCGGAGGAGAGCCCCGCGCAGTGCCTCGGCGCGTGCATCGACGGCATCGCAGAACCGGCGCAGCACGGCGATCCTGTTCTCCAGCGACCGTGCCGCCCAGCCGGTCTGGGCTGCCCGCAACCGCGTGGCGAGGGCATCCAGCTCGGCTGGCGATGGCGGGGTGATGTGATGGTCGATCTCGCCCGTGCGCGGGTTGCGCACCGGCAGTCTTTCTGGGGTCATGAACGGGCCTTTCCCGATGGGGCCTTTTACATGGCCCTGATTTATGTTGTCATGCGCCGCAGATGAATTGGGTCGGGGGGCGGCAGCCATGCGGGCTGCCCTGATGCGCTTTTGGCATTTCGCGCGCCGTGCCACCCCGCTGGGGCGCTACAAGACTTTGGGGGTCAATCATGTCCGATCATTGCGGCAATCCGAATATCGAGCCGGGCCTGTCCACCGACGCCGTCGCACCGGGCGGCGAGATGGCCGGTCTGGATGCCCTGCTGCGCAAGACACGCGCGGCCCAGGAGGCCTATCGCAATTTCACCCAGGAGCAGGTGGACGCGATCTTCAAGGCAGCGGCCGTGGCGGCGAGTTCGGCCCGCATCCCGCTCGCCAAGCAGGCGGTGAAGGAAACCGGCATGGGGATCATGGAGGACAAGGTGATCAAGAATCACTTCGCCTCCGAATACATCTTCAACAAGTACAAGGACACCAGGACCTGCGGCGTGATCGAGGAGGATCCGACCTTCGGCTATACCGAGGTGGCGGAGCCCATCGGCATCATCGCCGCCGTGGTGCCGACGACGAACCCGACCTCGACCGCGATCTTCAAGGCGCTGCTGGCGC
>CAZPBH010000058.1:5222-10310 GCA_964584645.1 uncultured Rhodospirillales bacterium
TGGCGCTGAAGACCCGCAACGGCATGGTGGTCTCGCCGCATCCGCGCGCCAGGCGCTGCACGGCCGAGGCGGTGCGCATCATCCATGACGCCGCCGTGGCGGCGGGGGCGCCGGCCGGCATCCTCGGCTGCATCGCCGAGCCCAGCGTGGAGCTCTCCAACGGGCTGATGCACCACCCGATGGTCAACATGATCCTGGCGACGGGCGGTCCGGGGATGGTCCATGCGGCCTATTCCAGCGGCAAGCCGGCGCTGGGGGTCGGGGCCGGCAACACGCCGGTCGTGATCGACGAGACGGCCGACCTCAAGATGACCATCAGCTCGATCCTGATGAGCAAGACCTTCGACAACGGGGTGATCTGCGCCTCCGAACAGGCGCTGGTCGTGGTCGACAGCGTCTATGAGGCGGTTAAGCGCGAACTGACCGAACGGGGCGCTCATATCGTGACCGGCAGCGACCGCGAGGCGCTGTCACGGACAGTCGTCCAGGACAACCATCTCAACACCGCCATCGTCGGCCAGACCGCCGACCGGATTGCCGAGATGGCCGGCATCCAGGTGCCAAGCCACACCAAGGTGCTGATCGCGGAATGCGAGGCCGTGGGCGATGGTGAGCCCTTCGCGCGGGAGAAGCTCTCGCCGGTGCTGGCGCTCTACCGCGCTTCCGATTTCAATGCTGCCGTGGCGAAGGCGCGCGAGCTCGTGATCTATGGCGGGGCCGGGCACACCAGCGTGCTCTACACCGACAGCTACAATTCCGAACGTATCGGCATCTTCCAGAACGCGATGGTCACCGGCCGGGTGCTGATCAACATGCCGGCCAGCCAGGGCGCCATCGGCGATGTCTATAACTTCAAGCTGCCGCCCTCGCTGACGCTGGGCTGTGGCTCATGGGGCGGCAACTCCGTCTCCGAGAACATCGGCGTGCGCCATCTGCTGAACGTGAAGTCGGTCGCGGTCCGCAAGGAAAACATGCAGTGGTACAAGGTCCCGCCGAAGATCTACTTCAAGCCGGGCGCACTGCCGCTGGCGATTGCCGAGCTGCGGGAACGCAAGCGCGCCTTCGTCATCACCGATGCGATGATGGCCGAGCTGGGCTTCGTCGACCGGATCGTCGAGGAGCTGGAAAAGAACGGCCTGCAGGTCCGCGTCTTCTCCGGCATCAAGCCCGACCCGGATCTGACGAGCATCGAGCAGTGCATGGCGCAGATCAATTCCTTCGAACCGGATGTGTTCGTGGGTCTGGGCGGCGGCTCGCCGCTCGATGCGGCCAAGATCATCTGGCTGATGTACGAACAGCCCGATCTGAAGTTCGAGGACATCGCGATGCGGTTCATGGACATCCGCAAGCGCATCGCCGTCTTCCCCGAGCTCGGCAAGAAGGCGATCATGGTCTCGATCCCGACGACCAGTGGCACCGGCTCGGAGGTCACACCCTTCGCTGTCATCACCGATGACCGCACCGGCATCAAATACCCCATCGCCGACTACGAACTGACACCCGACATGGCGATCATCGACCCCGATCTGGTGCAGACCATGCCGCCCAAGCTGGCGGCCTTCACCGGGCTCGATGCCATGACCCATGCGCTGGAAAGCTTCACGAGCGTCTTTGCCAACAATTACACTGATGGCCAGGCCCTCGAAGCGTTGCGGCTGATCTTCAAATATCTGCGGACCAGCGTGCACGAGCCGCAGGCCAACCGCATGGCGCGAGAGAAGATGCACTATGCGGCGACCATCGCCGGCATGGCCTTTTCCAACGCCTTCCTGGGCGTGTGCCATTCGATGGCGCACAAGATCGGCCAGTCCTTCCACGTGCCCCATGGCCTCGCCAACGCGCTGCTGATCAGCCATGTCATCCGCTACAACGCGACCGACCGGCCAACCAAGCAGGGCCTGCTGCCGGTCTACCGCTATCCCTTCGTGAAGGGACGCTATGCCCGGATCGCCGATCATCTGCACCTTGCCAATGATGTGCACGAGGATGACCGCGACACCAAGGTCGAGCGGCTGATCCAGGCCATCGAGGATCTCAAGGCCGATCTCGGGATCCCGGCCTCGCTGCGCGAAGCCGGCGTGCCTGAGAGCGATTTTCTCGCCAAGCTCGATGAGCTGGCCGAGATGGCCTTCGACGATCAGTGCACGGGCGGCAATCCGCGCTATCCGCTGATCGACGAGATCAAGGCCATCTATCTGCGGGCCTTCTACGGGGAGCCGGTGATCGGTGTCTCCGATGAGGTGTTCTGGGAGCCGCGTCTGGCCCATCAGGAAGGCGAGTAAGCGCGCAGCGCCCTTTGCGGCGCGCTTGCCCTTGTGCGATATCGCCCCGCTTCGGCCTGACCGGAGCGGGGTTTTTCATGCTCGATCCGAGAAAACGCACAATGTGCGCATTTTGATTGCGAAATTGCCGGTTATGAGTTAATCTCGACGATTGACTTGAACAGGAAGGCGCGAGGTAACGCCGAGACCGGTCCATCACGTGACCCGATTTCGGCAGCAACCGGCCGCCGAAAGAAAAAGAAAATGACGGAAATCGATTGGGTCGAGGCCGCGACCCAGGGCGCCCTGCTGGCGCTGACGGCGGCCGCGCTCGGCAGCGGCGCCTGCGTTGCCTGGGACATCCTCCTTGCCAGTGAGACGGGCTCTTCCCGACCTGCCGTGGAGAGCGCCAGTCAGAGCTCCGACCTGCGGGCGGACCCGCACTCTCCCGAGACCGAGCTTATCAAAGAACTGTTGAACTGAGCCCCGACCGGCCGCCCCGGGCCGTGTTCGTCCTTGTCCCCCATCCTGCCCCCAATCTGATAGGGCCCGCGCCTGCTTCGGGCTTGCACAGCCCCGCACTTGGCCGCACACTGGGCTTCGGGTGTTATGGTGGCAAGGGAGAGCCGGGGCGTGAATAGCGAGCAGGGCGTAAGTGTCGAGATCGTGCCAAGCACGCTCGAAGCCTGCTTTCTGCGTCCGCTGGTCTGGAGCGTGACGGGCGATCCGCTTGCGCCGTTCGAGGCGCGCAGCGAAGGTCGTCTCTGGCGCGTGCTGCTTGGCGATTTTCCTGACGAACCGCTCTATACCCTGCAGATCGAGGCCACCACCATCGGCAGTTTCGACGACTGGCCCGGGTTGTGGGATCGTCCTGCCATGTGGGCCCGCGACCTCGCCGCGTCGGCCGAAAGCCCCGGGGGCAGCTCATGAGTTTTGCCGACGAGTACGATCGCTCGCTGACCGATACCGACGATCCGGCCGTGCTGCTGGCCCGTGCCCGGCACACGCGGATCACCTGGCAGGAATCGGCTGATGTCAGCCATCCCTGGCGCGCCCATCATGAAGGACGCAACTGGCGCCTCCGCGTGGTCGAGTACCCGCTTCCGGGCCTCTACACGCTGATCATCGACGGGCGGGAGATCGGGATCGTGGAGACCTGGCCCGATGCCTGGGCCCGGCGCTGAACCGCCTGTCTGCGGAGATAGCCCAGATGAGTGATGCGAAACCTGCCGAGCTGCGCCGCAAGGGCAGCGAACCCCAGGCCGGGGATCGGGTGAGATCCGAGGCGGAAAGCACCGAACACGGGGACAATCATCGTATCCGGCGCTGGTATGATCAGGAACTGGAATCGATCCCCCTCGCCGCACAGGACCTGCAGAGCCAGGGTGCCCCGGCCAATGTGATCCGCAATGAGGCCGCGGCGATCCAGACCCATGCCCGTGCGGCGGCGCGCAGCCTGATGATCGACACCAACGAGCAGGAAGCTCTGGCGGCGCGCGACAGGGTCGCCCCCAATGCGGAGCGCGAGCAGCGTCTGGATGAGACATGTGCCAAGGCGCCGCCGCGTCTTGGTGGAGGTGAGGGAGAGCCGCCACCGCTCGACGTTCAGGCGGGCTATGCCTATGCGACACTGGTCGGGGCGCGCGAGACACAGCTCAAGGGAGTTCTCCCCAATGATGATGAATCAGCCCTGATGGCCTTCCGTATCGCCCGCCATGGCAAGCTGGCCCCGCCCGATTATGACAGCTGGATGCGCGGGCGTGAGGGCGATGCGGCCCTCGCCGCGCAATGCGCGCTGATCGAGTCCGCCGTGCCTGCGAAGCTGCGACGGGGCGACATGGAGGCCGAGAAGATGAGCCTCCACCCGCAACTCTCGCTCAATCTCGCGGCGCGCGAGATGACCCGCGATGTGCGCTCCGAGCTTGAGACACGCCAGCCGGCACGGGCACCACGTCCTGCGGGTGCGCGCAGGCCGGAAACGCCCTTCGATTTGCCAACCGCACCGCGGGGCGGCTGAACTGCCCCCCTCGTGCCGTCAGCGCCAGCCGGCTTGCTGGAAGTAGCTGCGCAGGCGTTCGGCGTTCTTGCCGATATCGCCAAGTCCGATCCGGCTTTTCGAGCGCGCGTCGACGATCGTCCCGTCGCCGTCGCCATCGGCTGCGATGCGGATCACGACATCGTCCCGGAAGCCGAACCAGAAGGTGCGGTCGGTGGCTTCGATCCGGCCGGGCGTGGTTTCACCCGGCGGCTCGGTCGTGTGGATCGTCCAGCCCATGGCGCGCGCCGCCTCCAGCGCCGTCGCATAGGCGTCAGCCGGCGGGGTATCGAGGCGCACCGGCTCGATGTCCGGATAGGCGCGCTGTTGCAGTTCCGGGATCGATTGCCCGCGCATGCTTTCCGGCCCGCTCTCGATGGTTGTCAGATAGTCGACCGGATTGCGGGCCTCATCAGCGGCGCGCCGCTCGGCCATGGTTGCGCTGAAGGCGGGCGGGTTGTCGAAATCGGTGGTGATGTCGTGGATCGGCGGAAAGCGACCGGACTGGGCGGCCTGCGCCTGGGCAAGGAAGGTCGCGCCCACGACCGAGCCGACGATGATGGCCGGGATTGCCATCAGCAGGGGCTGGCGGGCCTGCTCGACCAGCGCCCAGATGCCGACCCCAAGGCCCAGCAGGCCGCCGAGGATGGCGACCAGCGCCCCCGCCCCCATCAGCGCCCCGAAGGCCACCATCAGCGGCCACAGCCCCAGCTGATAGCCAGGGCCCGCGACGGCGATCAGGGCAGGGCCGAGCAGGGCACCAAAGAGGGCGATAGCCGCAAGAGTGGTCAT
>CAZPBH010000059.1:0-2623 GCA_964584645.1 uncultured Rhodospirillales bacterium
GGCGTTGGTCGCCCGCGCGTTCCAGCCGCCCGACTTGAAGCCGCGCGTGGCGCTGGCGAACACCATCACGTCGTCGGTGATCCGATACTCGCCCGCAAACCGGGGCGTCCAGACCGAGGTTTCCTGCTCGAGCGGGATCCCAAGGGCGGCGATGTCGGCCGAGGTGAAGCTGTTCAACGCAAGCGGGTTCGGGTTGGTCGTGTACTCGATGTCCTTGGTCTCGTCAGTCCAGCGAACGCCGGCCGTCAGCGTCAGCTGATCGGTCAGATCGTAGTCAAACTGGCTATAGAGGGCGAAGGCTTCGGTGGTGTTCTCCAGCGTCCGGTCGATCAGCACCAGAGGAATGCCGCCCGGAGGGCCGGGGATCGTGAAAAGATCGGCAAAATCGGTGTTGTTCTCTTCATGGATGTAGAACGCACCCACAACGAAATTCAGCCGGTCGTCGAGCGCGGTGCCGGCCGCCTTCACCTCCTGGGTGAACTGCTCGTGCGTGCTGTCGTTGACGATGGTGAAGCCACCCGTCGGGAAGGGGGCGTTGAACAAGTCGAGCAGGAATTCCTGGCCCAGATCGCGATAGCCGGTGATGATCTCGAAATCGGCCCACCTTGTGGCGATCTGGATGTTCGAGGTGAGCGAGAGCGTATCGACAACATTGCCCAGATCAAACCCGGCCTTGCTGCCCGATACGAGACCCGCAAGCGGTGCCACGCCCTCGGCAAGGCCGGTAAGGCTGATCCGGTCCGAACCGTCTCCATCCTCGCGGGTATTGGTGATGCCGGCCTCGTCATGCTCGATGTAGTCGACGGAGGCATCCCAGGTGATGTTCTCATTGAACAGGAAGCGCACCGCACCGCGAGCGCGATAGGCTTCCTTGCCGTTGATGTCCTGACCGGTGGTCCGGTTCTCCACGAACCCTTCCGATTCGACATAGAACGCGTCAAGCTTGGTCAGCACCTGGTCGGTCAGAGGGACGTCGATGGTGCCGCGGGCGCCGAATTCCTGAAACCGCCCGTAATGCGCCTCGACAAAGCCGCCAACTTCCTCGCCCGGCTTGTTCAGGATGACGTTGACCGCGCCGCCGGTGGTGTTGCGACCAAACAGGGTCCCCTGCGGACCGCGCAGGATCTCGATCCGCTCGACATCGAACAGCGCGAAGTTGTTGGCGTTCTGACGGCTGATGTAGACGCCATCAACATAGGTACCGACGGGCGGATCGAAGGTCGCGATCGATTCGGTGTTGTTCAGGCCCCGGATCGAATAGACGTTCGCGGTGCCGAGACCGGTGTTGTTCGAGCCCACCATGTTGGGCACGAAGTCGATCAGATCGAGCGTTTCGTTGATCTGCCGACGCTCAAGCTCCATGGCCGTGAAGGCCGTGACCGCCAGCGGCACCGTCTGCAGGGTTTCCTCGCGGCGCTGGGCGGTGACGGTGATCTCCTCCAGCATGCCGGCCTGCGCCAGCTGGCGCTCGGCATCCGCCGCGCGGTCCTGCGCGAAGGCGGGCGCCATGATGGCCGATGAAGTCAGCAGGGCTGCCAGGAATGTCTGGCGTGGGCGCAGGAGAAACTGGATCATCAAACGGCCTCGGTTGTGCGGGTTGCAGGAAATGCGGATCCTTGCGGCAGGCCGACTCGCGTGAAGCGGCAGCCTCGGCTGGAGAAGCTAGGCACAAGCGGGGCGCGCATCACCCATAACCGAACGGCCATGGGGTGATCACGATTGTTTTTGGGGCGAGTGTTGCGCGGAAGCCGCAACCTGGCGCCGGAGGGGCACCGAAATCGGCGGGTGTCAGTTTGGGCCGACGTCGCGAATGACGATTTCCACGCGCCTGTTGAGGGCCCGGTTCTCGGGCGAGTCATTGGGCGCCAGCGGCACGGTATCGGCGAAGGAATGGATCGCGAAATTGTCGTTGGCGACCATCGTGGTATCAGCCAGATAGGTGATCACGCTCTCCGCCCGGCTCGAGGCCAGCCGCCAGTTGGAGGGAAAACGCGCCGTGGCGATGGGAATGTCATCGGTATGGCCGGCGACGATGACCTTGCCCTCGATGGTCTCCAGGATGGGCGCGATGTTGTTGAGCGAGCGGCGAAAGCCATCCTTCAGTTCATCGGATCCTGAAGAAAAGGCAAAATTCTCGGGGAATCGGATCATCACCTCGCCCTCGCGGCGTTCCACCACGATTTCGGCAACCGCCATCTCGTCGATCAGGGCGTTGCGGAGGTTCTCGATCAGCATTTCATACTGCTCGGCCGTTTCGCGGTCGGCCCAGTCGGTTGTCTGATCTGCCGAGCGGGCCGCGTCCTGCTCGCTGTTTTTCTGGTCGACGGTATCGATGGTCTTGTCCTGGTCCTCCTGCTCCCCGTCCACGGGTGCGGTGCGCGCCTGACTGTAGGGTGTGCTGATCGCGTCGATGTTCCGGATATGGTCCTGGATCAGCGTGGCATCGATCTCCACAATCCCGGCAACAGCGTGGATCGGCTGCAGACCGAAGGCCATCCGCATGTGTCCCGCCAGGGCCTCGTAGGATTCCAGATCCATGCGCGAGAAGGAGAGCAGAAGGATAAAGAAGGTCAGCAGCAGGCTCATCAGATCGCCGAAGGTCACGACCCAGAGCGGTGCTCCC
>CAZPBH010000059.1:2633-10259 GCA_964584645.1 uncultured Rhodospirillales bacterium
GCCGCCTTCTTCCTCGTCGTCATCCATGCCGGGCGCGCCTACTGCGCGGCCGAGGCCAGCGCTTCGGCCTCGTCATCGGTGGGATATTTGGACTTTTCCTTGCTCGACAGATAGGAGCGCAGGATTTCCTCGATCACCATCGGGCTCTGCCGGGCATGGATCAGCAGGGTGCTCTCGATGATCAGGTTCATGTTGATCTTTTCGCGCTTGCGCTTGACGTTCAGCTTCTCGGCCACCGGCAGACAGACGACATTGGCGATCAGCGCCCCGTAGAGCGTGGTCAGCAGGGCCACGGCCATGGCAGGTCCGATGGATGAGGGGTCATCCATCGCCACCAGCATCTGAACCAGCCCGACCAGGGTCCCGATCATCCCGAAGGCCGGCGCACTATCCCCCATGCCCTTGAAGATGCGCTCGCCTTCGGCCAGACCCTCGATGGCGGTGTCGCGTTCCTTGTTCATCGTCTCGCGGATCACCTGCGGCTCGTAGCCATCGACGCACATGCGGATGCCGTGGGCGAACAGCGGATGCGCGATCTCGACACTTTCCAGCCCCAGATGCCCCTGGGTACGGGCGATCTTGGCGAATTCCTTGGCATCGTTGATGACATTGATCGGCGAGGCGGTCTTGCCGCCAAAGGCGGTCTTGGCGCCGAGAATCAGGGCCGAGAAGACCTCCGACATCGCGAATTTGACGAAGGTCACCGCCAACGTCCCGCCGACGACGATCAGCAGGGCCGGAACGTTCAGAAAGATGGCCGGCGATCCACCCGTCAGAATGGCAAGGGAGACGACCGTTACAGCCGCCAGAAGCCCGATGAGCGTTGCTATATCCATCGCTCGCCCCGCCGTCCCTCGTTGTCCGCTCTTGCGGTTCCCTCATGGGCCAGGGCACGCGCCGTTGACCCGGCGCGCGCGCAAACCGTACCCGCCATGGATCACTCTAGGTGAGGGTGGTTTAGAAATTCCTATTTCGGTTGGTTGATTTTTTCCGCAAATTACAACCACTTATCCGGGCGTTAGCGCAAATCCCCGACAAATGCCTGCGATCGGCGCGGGGCAAGGCCCTCGTCTTGCCCTGATCGAAAGCCGTGCCCAACTCCCGCGCGCAACGCACCTCGCCCATGTTCGCGGCGCGGAGCCTGTCAACAGGGAGGAAAGATGATGACACGCGCAAAGACAACCGGCATTGAGCCCTCGCGCCGCTCGATCCTGAAGGCCGCCGGGCTTGCCGGTGGGGTGGGGCTGCTCGCCGGCGCCGCCGGGCTGGCTGGCAGCAGGCACGCGGCGGCCGCCATGGGCAAGGGGCCGGACGAGCACGTGATGAGCTCCGATGGCACCTATGCCACGGTACCGCTGCGGCAGGACACCATAACGCTGGGCGTGGTGCAGAGCCGGGTGCGCGCGGTCGATCTGGCGAGCCGTCGCGAGAGCCTGCGCGACAACGTCAATCACATGAAGGACCTGATCGACGCCGCCCAGGGCTGGGGCGGTCGCAAGGACATCCTTCAGTTCCACGAATTTCCGATCACCGGCTTCGGCCGGGGCTGGGCGCGCGAGGACACCCTGCGCGCTGCCATCGAGATCCCCGGCCCCGAAATCATGGAGATCGCGGAAAAGGCCAAGGAATACAACTGCTACATCGTGTTCGGGACCTACGCACGCGATGAGGAGAACTGGCCGGGCCATGTGCTCAACATCACGGTGATCGTCGGGCCCGAGGGCACGATCGTCGACAAGCACTGGAAACCCCGCAACATAAAGGGCGTGTTCGGGCCGGGCTATGAGCTCTACACGACCACCATCTATGACGTGCTGGACCGCTATGTGGAGATGTACGGGAAGGATGCGGTGCTGGCCGTCACCCGCACCGATGTCGGCAATATCTGCACGACCCAGGCGCAGAATGAGCCGGAACTGATCCGCGCCTATGCCATGAAGGGGGCCGAGCTGATGCTGCGCTCCGCCACCGGCGGCTTCCGCCGCCTCGATGTGCAGGCGGGCGCCCTCTACAACAATCTGTGGACCACGGTCGTCAACAACGCGGTCAGCCCGGGCAACCCGAACTGGCTGGAGGATCAGGGCTCCAGCGGCGGCTCGGCCATCTATGATCCGGCCGGCAATCTGGTGGGTGAAGCCAATTCGGAGCATGAGACCATCATCACCCAGCGTATTCCGATCGCCGCCTTTCGGGCGCGCCATCGTCAGCCGATCGTGCACATGGAACTGTATGAGGACGTGTTCACGACCTATGAGAACCGGTACCCGCCCAACCTGTTCGCCGACTACCAGCCGACGGACAACGCCGATGCCTATGAATATCTGAAGGACAAGGCGGTCTGGGCCAAATAGGTCCGGGTCCGCTCTCCGGCCAACCTCTGCATGCCGGCTCGGGCGGGGCTTGATTTGCCCCGATCCGGCGCCTTGTATCCTTCCCATGTGGGGGTTGCGCTCTGTTCTCGTGGCACTGCTGGCCGCCGCCCTTGTCCTGCCGGGAGGGTTTCAGGCACGGGCGCAGGACGGCCTCGCCTATACCACCCGCGTGGTCGGCCTTGGGGAGGACGTGGCGGATCGCGCCGCCATGGCCGAAGCGTTACGGGCGAGCTCGAACCTCGTCCAGCTGGAAGGGGAGGCACCGCCGCGCCCGGCGGCACTCATACGCAGGGCGGCCATCGATGTCGAGCAGTTGCGCGGTGTGTTGCGCTCCTTCGGCTATTACGATGGCCGGGTTGCGGTGCGTCTCGACGGGCAGGCTCATGATTCGCCCGGCATCAGCGCCGTGCTGGCCGAGCGCCTGGCCTCGGGCGGAAGGGTCGAGGCTACCCTGGAGCCACAGCTCGGCACCCGCTACACCATCACCCAGACCTCCCTGATCTGGCCGCCGGATCTGGACGATTTTCCCGATGTCGAGAACCCGCTCGCCACCGGCGCCCCTGCCCGGGCCGAGACCGTGCTCAACGCCGAGGCCCGTTTGCTGGCCGCCCTGCGCGCCGCAGGCCATCCCTTCGCGGATGTCGAACGGGATGTCGCGATCCGGCCGGCCGATCAGGCCATGATCGTCAACTTCCTGGTGGCCCCCGGTCCGCTGACCCATCTGGCACCGGTCGAGGTGACAGGGCTGAACCGTGTCGAGGAGCCCTATCTGCGCCGGCTGGCCGGGCTGGAAGCCGGGCAGCGCTACAGCCCCACCCTGCTCGACCGCGCACGTTCGGACATGATCGAGAGCGGCCTGTTCAGCGGTGTCGAGGTGGAGATCGGCAGCGAAGTCGATGAGGATGGCCGGCTTCCGGTCACCATCAGCGTCCAGGAGCGCCCGCCGCGCTTCGTCGGCGTCGGGGCCTCGTTCGAAACCGGACGCGGGCTCAGTCTCAACGCCTTCTGGGGGCATCGCAACCTGCTGGGGCGGGCGGAGCAGATCCGGGTCGATCTCGAATTCGACCGCCTGCTGGCGGACACCACCGAGGATATCGAGGCCCGGCTGGCCACCAGCTTCACCAAGCCGAATTTCCTGCGGAACGATCAGACCCTCGTGGCCGAGACCGCCCTGATCCGCGAGACGACAGACCGGTTCGAGCGTCTTGCCGGCACGGTGGGCGCCACGCTGGAGCGGCCCATCGGGACGGATCTGATCGGTGCGCTGGGCACACGCTTCGAGTTGTCGAGCATCGAAGAGGAAGGCGAGGAAGATCGCTTTGCCCTGTTCGGGGTACCGGTAGGCCTGCGGCAGGATACCACCGACGATCTGCTCGATCCCAAGACGGGCCATCGCTGGCAATTACGGGCCGAGCCCACGCTGGGCCTTCTTTCGGGTTCGGCCATCCAGCTGAAGCTGGAAGGGCGCGGCTCGCTCTACCGCGCGCTGGACGAGGAGGAGCGCATCGTTCTGGCGACCCGGCTGGCGCTGGGGAGCCTGCTGGCACGCTCCACCGACGCCATCGCCGCCGACCGCCGGTTCTTTGCCGGGGGCGGAGGCAGCGTGCGCGGCTATGAGTTCGAGACCATTGGCCCGCTCGATGCCGATGATGACCCCATCGGCGGACGTTCGCTTTTCGAGGCGGCGGTGGAACTGCGATGGCGTGCCTGGGGTTCATTCGGCATCGTGCCGTTCATCGATGTGGGCGGGGTTTTCACCGACACATGGCCAAGCTTCGAGCGTGACCTGCGCATCGGGGCCGGTCTGGGGGTGCGCTACCACACGCAATTCGGGCCGCTGCGCCTTGATGTCGGTGTTCCGGTCAACCCGCGGGAGCGCGATCCGGCGTTCCAGCTTTACCTCTCCATCGGACAGGCGTTCTGAGATGGCGAAAAAGATGATCGGCCTCTGGCTCCGACGCAGCCTCAAGCTGGTGGTCGGGCTGCTGATGCTGGTCGTCGCGCTCGTTTTGGGGGCTGTGCTTGCCCTGCAGACCGCCCCGGGGCGCGATCTGGCCAGCCATCTGATCGCCACGGCGAGCGAGGGCCGGGTCGAGATCGACGGGCTGGAGGGCGGCTTTCCCGTCCGGATCGCGGCCGAGCGCGTGCGGCTGATGGATCAGGAAGGGGCCTTTGCGGAAATCGTGGAGCCGCGGTTGCGCTGGCAGCCCCAGGCCCTGCTCCGCGGCACGCTGGCCTTTCGCGAAATCGCAGCCGAGGCCGTCATCCTGCGTCGTACCCCGCGATCCGATGCTGCCGCGGAGCCTGACCCGGAGCCCGAAGGTGACCCCTCCCTGCTGCCCTCCCTGCCGGTGGCTCTGGAGGTTGCGACCCTGTCCATCGGGCGTCTCGAGCTGGAGCGCCCGCTGGTGCCCGATCCCGTGGCGGTGCGGCTGGACGCCAGCGGCCGGCTGGCCGATCCCCGCTCCGGGCTGCGGCTCACGCTCCGCTCGGCCCGGATCGACGAGGTGCCGGGGCAGATCGAGGTGGATCTCGCCCTTGAACCGGCCGAATCGCGGCTGCTGGTCGATCTGACCGCGCAGGAGCCCGCCGGGGGTCTGGTGGGCTCGCTTGTCGCCGCAGCGCTGGGACTTGAGACCGCGCCGGCGCTCGACGCCCGACTGACCGGCCGCGGCACCTTCGATGATTACGATATCACCATCGACATCGACGCCGGCACGCTGGGCAGCATGACCGGCGAGGTCGCGCTGGCCCGCTCCGAGGGCGGTGAATTTGTGGCCGAGGCCGATCTGGCTGCCGTTCCGGGGACGGGCCTGCCCGCTGCATGGACCGATCCGGTGGGCAGGGCCGCCTCCCTGCAGGCCGCCGCCCGCCTGCGCGGTACCCGGGCCGAGGACATCGATCTGAGGCTCGCGCTCGCTGCCGGTACCCTTGAGGTTACAGGCTCCGCCGCACCGGGAGCGCTGGCGCTCGATGCCGGCTTCACCTCGGCCGATGCAGCACCGCTGACCGCCCTTGCCGGTCCGGTCAGCTGGCGTGATCTGGCCCTTGATGCCCGGATCGAGGGTGCGCCGATAACGCCCGCCATCAGCGGGAAGCTGCTGGCGGCGAGGCTGGGTTATGGGGGGGTCGCGGCCGGTTCGGTCGATGTTGATCTCGATGTGACCCTCCAGGGCGGCGGAGCTCTGGGCCTTGCACTCCAGGGGAGCCTTGCCCGGGCGCAGCAGGACGGCTGGCCGGTGATGCTCGGCCCGCAGGTGGAGGTCGATCTCGATATGCGTCGCGCCGCCGATGGCAGCATCGATCTGAACCGCCTCCGCATCGACGGCGCGGCCGGCAGGCTCACGGCCGAGGGCCAGACAGGGCCGGACCTCACCGCACCCGAGCTGAGGGCCGATCTGAACCTGCCTGATCTGGGAGCGATCGAGGGGCTGCCTCTGACCGGCGGAGCCCTGGCCGCCCAGGCCCGCCTCACCCGGCAGGGGACGACGACCAGCGCCATCCTGACGGCCCGGGCCATCGATCCTGTGGCCGAGCGGCAGGAGCTGACCGCCCTGCTTGGCGCCACGCCTGAGCTGCGTGTCGAGGGGCGGCAAACAGGGGATCGCATCGAGATCGACGTTCTGCGGCTCGAGGCGGCGGGCCTGAACCTGGGCGGGTCGGGCGCGCTTCGCGATGAGCGGATCGAGGCGAACCTGCAACTGGCCATCGACCAGCTGGCCGCCCTCAACCCGCAGCTTGCGGGTGCCCTCGAGCTCAGGGCCTCGGTCGAGGGCCGGCCCGATGCGCCGCGCGCGCAGATCGACGGGCAGGGCACGCTTTGGGGCGAGGCTCTGCTGATCCAGGCCCGCGCCGGCACGTTGGGACCTGGCTACTGGGCGCTGGAGGAGGCCGATATCCGGCTTGGCGAGGCCTTTGCGCGCGTTGACGGGATCGCGCTCGGCCCGGCCCTGAGGACAAGCTGGGAGGCCAGCCTTCCCGATCTGAGGCAGATCCCGCCTCTGGCCCGGCAGGATGTGCGGGGCGCTGTTTCCAGCAGTGGCGAGATCGTGCGGATCGGCGACAGCCTGCGCGGATCGGGTGCGCTCGCCACCGAGGCGCTGGAGATCGGCCGCTTTGCCTTCGATGTCCTGCGGCTCGACGGGAAGATCGAGGATCGGGTGCTCGATCTGGCGGCTCGGCTGGAGAGCGCCTGGGCCGATCTGGAGGCTGATCTGAGACTTGATATGGGCGAGGACGCACCCGCCCTGCGCCTGGCCTCTCTGGACGGCAATATCGTCGGGACGGAGATCGCGCTTGAAGCGCCCTTCGCCCTCCAAATGGTCGAGGGCGTGCCCCGGCTGGAGCCGCTCGCCCTGCGGCTGGGTGAGGGCGTCATCCGCGCCCGCACCACCGAGAGCCCCGAGAACGGCCGGAGCCTTGAGATCGAGATCGAACGGATCGGCCTGACACCGCTGACCGCCTTCACGCCCACCCTCGCGCTGACCGGCACGCTCGACGGGACCGCCCGGCTGGCGCCCGGTGGGGAGGTCGGCGGGGATGTCGGATGGACGCGGCCGGATATCGACGCGGAGCTCACCATTGAAGGGCTGCAGCCGGCCCTGACCACCAATCCCGATCTGCCGGCCCTCGCCGGCACCATGCGCCTCGATGCCGGCGCGGAACAGCTGCGGGCCGCGGCCACCTTCACCTGCCAGGAACGGCAGTTCGAGGCCGATGTCACCCTCGGCCGCGGGGCGGGCCTCATCGGCATCGCCGGCGATGCCTCCCTGCTGGCCAGCCTGTCGGGGAGCTGCGATGTCGGGCTGGTCTCACCTCTGCTTGAGGTGGTGGGCTATACGGCCGAGGGGACGGTCACCGCCGATATCGTTGCTGGCGGCACCCCGGCCGCGCCGAACGCAACGGGGCGGTTGAGGCTCGAAGAGGGCCGGTTTGCGGTACCGCGTCAGGGCATCGATTTCGTCGATATCACGCTTGCCGCTGCCATCACGCCCGAGCAACTGGTGATCGAGCGTGGATCGGGCCGGGCGGCCCGTGGCGGCACCATCGGCCTGAACGGCACGCTTGGCCTCGATAGCGCGGCCCTCGCCGAGCTCAACCTCACCCTGACCGAGGCATCGGTGATCGAGCGCGAGAACCTCAGCGCGACCCTCTCGGCCGATCTTGATCTCACCGGCTCGGTGCGTCGGGGGCCGCGTCTGGATGGCAGCGTGACGGTGGTCGCGGTGGAGGCTTGGCTTCCTGAAAAGCTGCC
>CAZPBH010000060.1:0-9871 GCA_964584645.1 uncultured Rhodospirillales bacterium
GAGCAGGCACGGGGTCTCCTGCGCCGCAAGCAGGCTTTCCAGCGCGGCGAGATCGATCGTCCCGTCTGCCGTCAACGGCACGCGGGCCGCTTCCGGAACGGCCTCCAGCACCGAGGGATGTTCCCCGGCCGCCACCAGATGGGACGCTGCCGGAAGCCCGCGCAGGGCGAGGCTGTTCGCCTCCGTGGCGCCGCTCGTGAAGATCAGCTGGGCCGGATCGCCCCCGACGCAGGCGGCGATGCGCGTCCGTGCCGCTTCCAGAAGGGCGCACGCGGCCCGGCCTTCGCCATGAACCGAGGAGGGGTTGCCACAGAGGGTGAGCGCCTCGGTCATCGCGTCCAGCGCCTCCGGCCGCAAGGGCATGGTGGCGTTGCCATCCAGATAGACGCGCGATGTCATGGGCCTCGTGGTGGTCAGAGCGTTCCGGTTGCGCGCCTATTCGGCCGCGATGCGCGTGGGCAGGTCCGCCGCCGGTCGTGTCGTGGTCGGGGGCACCGCCAGCGCCAGCCGTCCGTCGACGACATCGCCCAGGGAAACATGGGCCAGGTAAAGATGCAGCTGACGGCTCAACTCCGCCCAGAGATGGTGGGTCGGGCAGGTCGCAACGGCCTCGGCGCCACAATCTGCCGGCCGGTCGGGCGTGCATCCCTCGCCGTTGCTGGCATCATCAACGGCCTGGATGATGTCGGCGATGCGGATCTCCGACGGTGCGGCTCCGGGAAGATAGCCCCCGCCCGGCCCGCGTACGCTGGCGACAAGCCCGCCACGCCGCAGCCTTGCAAAAAGCTGCTCAAGGTAGGAAAGCGAAATCTGCTGGCGCTCGGCGATGTCGGCCAAGGCAACCGGACGCTCGCCCGAAGCCCCGGAATGGCGCGTCAGATCAACCATCGCCATCACGGCGTAACGGCCTTTGGTGGAAAGCCTCATACCATCTCTCCCTCGCGTCGATCGCCATCGAACGGCCCGCCGGCCCGGTCGATCCCGCCCCCGTCGACACCCGTCAGAACGGGGTTCATCAGCACCGCGTGCCGCTCGGTCTCCAGCTCCTCGATCCGGCGGCAGAGCGATTCCATCTCGTCCATCATCGCCTCAAGTGCGCGGGCGGCCGGATCCGGCAGATCGGTCGTCGGCAGGCCATAGGAACAGAAGCGGGCGGCGCGGCGCGGCTCGCGCCTCGGAACACTCACCACGGCCCGGCCCGGCACACCGACGACCGTGGCGGCCGTCGATACCGATTTGACCACAACGGCATTCGAGCCGATCCGCGCATCGGCAGCGATCTCGATCGGCCCCAGCACCTGCGCACCGGCGCCGATGATCACCCTGTCGCCGATGGTCGGGTGGCGCTTCACGTCCCTCTCCAGCGAGGTCCCGCCGAGCGTCACCCCGTGATAGAGGGTGACATCATCACCGATAATGGCGGTCTCGCCGATCACGACACCCATGCCATGGTCGATGAACAGGCGCTGGCCGATGGTGGCACCGGGATGGATCTCGATCCCGGTCAGGAACCGCGCGAATTGCGAGATCATCCGCGCCAGCATCCGCCACCCGCGTTTCCAGCAGGCATGAGACACGCGGTGAAACGCCCGCGCGTGCAGGCCGGGATAGCACAGCAGGATCTCCAGACCCGAGCGCGCCGCCGGATCGCGTGCCTTGATCGAGGCAATCTCTTCGCGAAGTTGCGTGAACATGATCCCGCCTGCGCCTCTCGATTGAAACACTGCCCGTCAGGAAGAGATCGCAGCAGCCCGGACGGGATTTCGGACATGGCTGCGTGGCTCGATCAGATGCGTGCGACCCGTGCCGAACCTGATACCGCGCCAACATAACGCGGCGATCCGGACGAACAACCGGAAAGCCGCCGAAGTCAGCCTCCGGGAACGCGCCCTCCAAACCGGTTAATCCTCGTGCTTTCGCAAACGCTTATATACGCGATGATGCCGGGGAATCAAAGCACCACCCGCATGAATGCCCAAACAATCTGGCCTCCCAACCCCCTCATGCGCCGCACACTGTTGCTGCAATGCAACATCAGCCGGGCAACATCAGCTGATGGACATGTGATGCCGGCGGCCGGGCTGGCGTCATCACCCTGGCGATGCCCATCTACCGCTTTGTGTTGAGGACGCTTGTCGATTGCCGCAGGCGCCCAATCTGGAGGCGGTCAGGATGATACCGTCACCGTCGAACGGCCCCGCTTCCGCGCGGAAGGCCCGAGACCCAAACGGATAGCGTGATGCCCGAAGTTACCCTCGCCGGACCCGAAGGACGCCTCGAAGCCCGCTACCATCATGCCCGGATACCGGATGCCCCCTTTGTTGTGGTGCTGCATCCCCATCCCTCCTATGGCGGCACGATGAACAACCGGGTCGTCTATGGTCTGTATCAGGGCTTCGCGCGGCGCGGCTTCTCGGTGCTGCGGTTCAACTTCCGGGGTGTCGGCAAGAGCCAGGGGACCTTCGACCGCGGCGAGGGCGAACTGGCCGATGCCGCCGCAGCGCTCGACTGGGCTCAGGCGATGAACCCGCAGTCCAGCGTCGTCTGGGTGGCGGGCTACTCCTTCGGGGCGTGGATCGGCATGCAGCTTCTGATGCGCCGTCCGGAGATCAACCGGTTCGTCTCCGTCGCCCCGCCGGCGAGCCAGTACGATTTCACCTTTTTGGCACCCTGTCCCTCCTCGGGCCTGATCGTGCAGGGCACGGCCGACACGGTCTCTGACCCCGGTGCAACGCGCGGCCTCGTCGACAAGCTGCGGGCCCAGCGCGGCCTTGCGATCGATCATGTCGAGATCGACGGGGCAGACCATTTCTTCCACGACCATCTGCCGCAGCTTTCCCAGAGCCTCGACAGCTATCTCTATGCCGAGATGGGTGGCATGTACGCCGCCGAGTGAGGCCCTCGGGCTGTCAGCCGCTACGATAAAGTCAGAGATGAGCCAGGATCAGTTGAAGGCCGCGATCGAGGCGGCATGGGAACGCCGTGACACGCTCGGCCCCACCACCGACGGCCCCGACCGGGAGGCCGTCATCACCGCCCTCGCCATGCTCGACAGCGGTACCGCCCGTGTTGCGGAAAAGATCGACGGCGCGTGGATCGTGCATGAATGGCTGAAGAAGGCCGTCCTGCTCTCCTTTCGCCTCACCCCGATGCACCCCATCGAGGGTGGTCCCGGCGGGGCCTCCTGGTATGACAAGGTACCCTCGAAATTCGTAAACTGGGATGCGGATGCCTTTGCTGCGGCCGGGTTCCGGGCCGTCCCCGGCGCCATCGTCCGGCATTCCGCCTATATCGCGCCGGGTGTCGTGCTGATGCCGAGCTTCGTCAATCTGGGCGCCCATGTGGGTCAGGGCACGATGATCGACACCTGGGCGACCGTGGGCTCCTGCGCGCAGATCGGCGCGAACTGCCATATCTCCGGTGGTGCCGGTATCGGTGGCGTGCTCGAGCCGTTGCAGGCCAACCCGGTGATCATCGAGGATGAAGTGTTCGTCGGCGCGCGCAGCGAAGTCGCCGAAGGGGCGATCATCGAACAGGGCGCGGTGCTTGCCATGGGGGTGTTCATCGGCGCGTCGACCAAGGTCATCGACCGGCAGAGCGGCGAGGTGTTCCGCGGCCGGGTGCCGGCCTATTCGGTGGTGGTCCCGGGCAGCCTGCCAGGGCCCGCCCTGCCCGATGGCAGCCCCGGCCCGGCGCTCGGCTGTGCGGTGATCGTGAAGCGTGTCGATGCCGGAACGCGCGCCCGCACGGCCGTGAACGAGCTGCTGCGGACCTGAGCCGGTGCAGACGGCTCCCTCGGTCGACCCGGTCGCGCTGACCCAGGACCTGATCCGGTGCGCCAGCGTGACCCCGCGGGAGGCCGGAGTGCTGAGCCGGCTCGAAGCGGTGCTGACGCCGATGGGGTTCCGGTGCGAACGCATGACCTTTGGCGAGGGCGCCGAGCGCGTGGAAAATCTCTACGCCCGCATCGGCACCACAGCACCGCTGTTCTGCTTTGCCGGCCATGTCGATGTGGTCCCCCCGGGGGACAGCGGCCAATGGCGCCACGATCCCTTTGCCGCAATCGTCGAGGAGGGCGTCCTCTACGGCCGCGGAGCCTCGGACATGAAGAGCGCGATCGCTGCCTTCGTGGCCGCTGTGGGCGAGCATCTTTCGCGCCATGGCCTCGCTTTCGGCAGCATCGGCTTGCTGATCACGGGCGATGAGGAAGGCCCGGCCGTCAACGGCACCGTGCAGATGCTGGAGCGGCTCGCGACTCGCGGGGAGAAGATCGATGCCTGCCTTGTCGGCGAGCCGACCAACCCGAATGTGCTGGGCGAAATGGCCAAGATCGGACGGCGCGGCTCGCTCAACGGGAATGTCGAGGTGGTCGGCCGTCAGGGCCATGTCGCCTATCCCCATCTGGCCGCCAATCCGCTGCCGCGCCTCATCGCCATCGCCGAGGCGCTGATCGCCTTCGAACTCGACACGGGCACGGAACATTTCCCGCCCTCCAACCTCGAACTGACGGCGATGGACAGCGATGCGGGCGCGGAGAACGTCATCCCGGCCTCGGCACGGCTGCGCTTCAACATCCGCTTCAACGACCTCCATCGCGGTGATGCCCTCGCCGAGCGGCTGCGCGCGACGATCGAGGCCGCCAACGAGAGAGCAGGAGGCGGGGAAATCCGCCTCCATATCCGCGTCTCGGGCGAGGCTTTCCTGACCCCGCCCGGCGCGCTCAGCACCATGCTGGTCGAGGCGGTCGAGACGGTGACCGGCCGGCGGCCCGATCTGTCCACGACCGGCGGCACCTCCGATGCCCGCTTCATCGCCACCCATGCGCCGGTCATCGAATTCGGCGGCGTGGGGGCGACGATGCACGCCATCGACGAACGGCAAGCGCTGGACGACATCCGGCATCTTGCGGCCATCTATCGGGAGATGCTGGCCCGTTACTTCGCCAGCGTCCCGCGTTCCGGTCCCTGATGCGTCCCCCGAGTCGGCTCTGGTTCTTCGAACATCTGCTCGTGGCGTCGGGGTTCCTGCAGTTTCGCGAGGGCAGTTTCCGCGCCTTTCCCGTCATCGATGCCGAGGCCGCGCTGCGCTCCTTCTGGGTCTGGTTGCTGATCGTGCCGGGGCTGATGGCGCTGACACTGGCACAGGCTCCGGCAGGTCCCGGCGCGGCGGGTGCGGACCTGCTGGGGATCCTCGCGCGGTTCTTCGTCGCTTGGTTCGGCTATCTGCTGGTTGTGCACGCGATGCTCGACCGGCTGGGGCAGGCTCGCCTGTTTGCGGGATTCGTGCTCGCCTACAACTGCTTTTCAGCCGTGGCCGTTCTGTTCCTTGCCGTGATCGTCACGCTGGGGACGAGTGTGCTGGGCGGCACCGATCTCGGCCGGCTGCTGGTGCTGGGGGGCTATGGTCTGGTGCTGGCCGCGCAGGGCTTCATGACGCGCGAGGCGTTGGGATGGTCGTGGGTGCCCGCCCTTGCCATGGTCGTGCTCGATCTGATGCTTTCGATCTTGATCGAGGCGCTGGCTGCGGCGATGCTGAGCCCGGGGGCTGCACCGACAGCCTGAGGGGCATCGCCAGACATCGGGCGAGATATCAGGGATCAAGGGGGCGCATGCAGCACGGCCGGCTGATCGAGGAAACCACGCTCGGCATGATGGGCGCGATCCGTCTTGCCGTCGGGCGTGCCGATGGGCTCGAGCTGATCGCCGCCGACCGCGCGGGAGCCCGGCGCTCCTTCGTTGTCGTGCTGCTGCTGGGCCCCATCGCGATGCTGGAGGCCGCCTCGCTCGGCAATCCGCTCGACGGGCTGTTGCTTGACCGCATGATCATCGGCCTGCTGCTGAGCCTGATCAGCTGGTTCGGCTTTCTGCTTGTGGCCGCCCGGGTGGCCGACTGGCTCGAGACGAGTGCACAATTCGCGCAGTTTGTCGCGGCCTATAACTGGGCGCTGGGGGTTCAGGCGGTCGTTGCCCTGCTGCTGCTGATGATCAAGATGACGGGCCTCGTGCCGGGTGACGGCCTCCTCGACATCATCTTCCTTGCCTGGACGCTGTTCTATACCTGGATCGTCGCGGCCATCGTGCTCGACATTTCCGACATGGCGGCGATCCACTTCAGCGTGGCCAAGCTGGCGGTGGCCATCATCGTGCTGGTGCTGGCGGTGATCGTGGCGCCGGAGCTGATGGGGGTACGGCCCGGTTCTGCGGGCTGATCCGGTCTCAGCCCGACCAGCCTGTCGCGCAATCGGCGCAGCGTCCGTGCACCTCCAGAACGGCATTGTCGGGGCGAAAGCCCTCCTCGCCGACATTGTCCTGGATACGCTGTGCGAGCTGTTCCCCGGCCTGGCTTTCATCGACGGCGCCGCAGCTATCGCAGATACGGAACAGCTGGACGTGGCCGTGGCCCGGGGAGGAACAGGCAATATAGGCGTTGAGCGAGTGCACCTTGTGGGCGAACCCCTTGCGCACCAAACCCTCCAGAGCCCGATAGATCGTGGTGGGGGCCCGCACCCCGGCCGAGCGCAGCCTGTCGAGCAGCTCATAGGCACTCTGCGCCCCTGAGGTGCCGTTCAGGACGGCCAGGACCAGCTGTTCGTTGCGCGTCAGGTCTGCGGCGTGAGGATGTGCCATGGAGCCTTCACAGAAGGGAATCGATCCATTGCTTGAGCGCGCCCTTGGGAAGGGCGCCGACCTTGGTTGCGGCCACCTGCCCGTCGCGGAACACCATCAGGGTCGGAATGCCGCGCACGCCGTACTTGGTCGGCGTCATCGGGTTCTCATCGATATTGAGCTAGGTGATCTTGATCTGTTCGCCCAGCTCTTCGGAGAGTTCCTCGAGCGCCGGGCCGATCATCTTGCAGGGGCCACACCATTCGGCCCAGAAATCGACCAGGACAGGGCCCTCGCCCTGCAGAACATCGGTTTCGAAGCTGTCATCGGTGACTTTTCTGGTCGCCATCGTGCCTGGCACTCCTGAAGGAAAGACTGAACAAGGCTGAAAGGTAGGGTGTGCCAGTCCCCCCGGTCAACCACCGCCGCTTGCACCAGCCGGGCGCAGCGGCGCCAGAGCGGAGTCACGCGTTCGATCCGAGCCCGATCCGCTCCAGCGGAAACGCATCGAGCCAGGCATCCTCCAGCCAGATGAGGCGCGGACCCTCGGTCCAGATCAGCGCCGAGCAGATCTCTCGATCCGGCCAGAGGGCGCGCGCCAGATCGCGATAGAGCCGCATCTGGACCAGATAGGCGCGCGCGATGCCGTGATGGTTCTCCGGCACGGGGCGCTGGGTCTTGTAATCGACGAGCCAGACAGCCTCATCGGTGATCGCCAGCCGGTCAATCTGGCCGGAGAGTTCCACCCCGTGAACCCGCCCGACCAGCGCCGCTTCGGCGCGGCTTTCCGGTCCGAACAGCGGCGCCAGCGTCGGCTCGGCCATGACGCCCAGCGCCTCGGTCACCCAGGCCGCACGTTCCTCCTCGTCGATGGAAGGGGCCAGTCGGTTCACATGATCATGGGCCAGCGCCATGCGCTCGGCTTCCGGCCGGTCAGGCAGAAGCTGCAGCAAGCGGTGGATCACGGTGCCGCGCAGGCGGGCCAACGGCTCGGCGACTGGCGAGCCGGGCGGCGGGATGCGTGGCAGCCCGATCGAGGCTCCGAGACCTGCTTGTGAGGGTGCGAGCAACGGCACCCTCGCTGCCTCACGCGGCGGCGGACGGCTCAGCCAGACGGGCGGGGGCTCGCTGACGGGCACGGGGGCCACGTCAAGGCTGGCGACCGGTTGGGTCTGGGGTGTCGCAAAGACGAGCGGTGTCTCGGCGGCCTCTCCCGTCTTCTCGGCGTCACGCCTGCCCAACAGCCCCTCGAGCCCGCCCTCGACCAGCCGGAACCAGCAATCCTCCGGCGGCTCGGTTGCTTTGCCCGCTAGCGCGCCGACAACAATCAACCGATCCTCGGCGCGCGTCATCGCAACATAGAGCAGGCGGCGGTATTCGGCCTCCATCCGGGCTTTTCTGGCGTCGCGCCTACGGCCACAAAGATCATCTTCGTCGCGCTTGAGCGGTGCGAGGAGCGGAACGGCGCTGGGCCCGCTCTCCTCCGGCTCGGGCCAGAGGAGGCGGTCGGAATCCTGTGGCTTCGAGACCGTATCGGCCAGGATCACGATCGGCGCCTCCAGCCCCTTGGCACTATGCACGGTGGAGAGGCGTATCTCGCCCCCGCCCTCGGTATCGAACTCGCGGCGGATCATGGTCGAGCCGGCGTCGAACCAGGCAAGGAAGCCGGGCAGGCCAAGCGGCTCCCTGCGCTCGAGCTGAAGGACGAGCGAGACGAACTCGTCCAGAGGATCGGACGCATCATGGCCGAGCCGGGCCAGCAGGGCACGCCGCCCGCTGCCCGTCGGATCAGCAGGGGCCGGAGATCCAAGAACATGGGTCAGCAGGCCGTGCAGGCCCATCTTTCCGGCGGCGCTGCGGCAGCCGAGGAGCCAGAGCGCGATGCTGCGGGCGTCGGTATCGCCGGAATCGCGGAGCCGATCCCAGAGCGCGGCCTCACCGCGATCCCAGGCCAGATCTTCCAGCAGCCCGGGGGCGATGCCGACCAGCGGTCCTGTCAGCACCTCGGCCAGGCTCAAATCATCCTCGGCCATGGCGAGAAAGCGCAGCAGGCTGATCAGGTCGCGGATCACCGGCGCGTCCTTGAGCTGCAGCCGGTCAACCCCGGCGATGGGCAGGTTGCGCGCCCGTGCGGTCCGGATCAGCTGATCGGCGAAATCGCCATAGGCACGCCGGCGCACGAGCACGAGGATATCGCCCGGCTGCACAGGCCGATCCCGGCCGGGCAGGCGTTCAGCGCCGGTGATCCAGCGCTCGATCTCCGCCGTCACCCGATCGGCAAGCCGGGCCGCGGTACCGAGCCGCCCCCCGCCCTCGGCGTCGATGTCCCAGGGCTCCGGTTCGGCACCCTTTTCGGGACGTTCCAGCGGCCAGAGGGCGACATCGCCGCCATCGCGAAAACGGCTGGGCCGGTGTCGCACGGCCAGCGCCGGGTCCTGCACCACGCCCGCGCGGACCTTCGGGTCCCGATAGACCGCATCCACGGCCTGCAGCACCGCCGGGACCGAGCGGAAGGAGACGTCGAGGCGCACCTCTTCGAACTTCTGTCCGGCAGCCTCGACCCGAGCCCGGAAAATGTCGCGCATCGCGCCGAAAACGCTGGGGTCGGCGCCCTGGAAGCTGAAGATCGACTGCTTCTCGTCCCCCACGACGAACAATGTCCGTGGGCGTTCTGGCGGGGGTGCAACCGCCCCGTCGCCGGCGAAGAACTCGTCCGTCAGGGCCCGGATCACGCGCCATTGGGCGGGGCTGGTATCCTGCGCCTCATCGACGAGCACATGGTCAATCCCGCCATCGAGCTTATAGAGCACCCAGGCCGCCTGGCCGGGTGTCTCCAGCAGGCGGGTCGTCCGCTCGATCAGGTCCTCATAATCGAGGGCAGCGCGCGAGGCCTTGATGCCCTCATGGGCGGCGATCAGCGCTTCCCCGACCAGCAGCATGGCCTCGCTCGCCTCCACGAGCCGAAGCCGGGCGAGGGCATCCTCCAGCGCCTGAAGGCGGGCAGCCTCGGCCTCGAGCATGGGAAGCGCTTCCAGCGCCGATTGGGTGGCCAGGGTCTTCACCGGTTCATGCGTCTGGGTGAACCAGGCGCGGCGATAGGCCCCATAGCCCATCATCCGTTCCCGTGAGGTGGAGGCCAGCCAGGCGCCGATCCGCCCAGCCCGCTCGCGGTCCTTGCTGCTGCCGGCTTGGAGGATACCCACCGCTTTCTCCAGCCCCCCCCGGTCGAAGACACCCTCGGCGCAGGCGGCCTCCAGCAGCGCCTC
>CAZPBH010000061.1:0-1741 GCA_964584645.1 uncultured Rhodospirillales bacterium
GCCTTCCGATCCGGCCGCAACACCGGAACAGACCAAGGGCCGTGGTCCGCGCAAGCGACCCGGACCGCGCAAGCCCCCTCCCCTGGCGAGATCCGCCTCCGGCCCGTCGCCCGGGGGCGAGCCCCGTCGTCATGCCCAGAGACCGCAGGGGCGGATGGCGAATATGGATGCCATCATCGGCCTGCATGCGGCCCGCGCCGCGCTTTCCAATCCGGAGCGCCTGATCCGAAAGGTCCGGGGGACCGACAGCGCGCTGGCCGAGCTTTCGGGCCTCATCGAAGGGCGTGGGCTGAAGGCCGAAATCTGCGAGAAGCGGACGCTCGACCGCCTGCTGGGCGGCGAGATGGTCCATCAGGGCATCCTGATCGAGGCCGAGCCGCTGCAGCCCGTGCTGCTGGAGGATGTTCTGGTGCAGGCGACCACGGCACCGCGCTTCCTTGCGCTGGTGCTGGACCGCGTGACCGATCCTCAGAATGTCGGGGCGGTGCTGCGCAGCGCTGCCGCCTTCGGGGCCGATGCCCTGATCATGACCCGCCGCCACGCCCCGCAGGCCACCCCGGCCCTGCTCAAGGTCGCCTCCGGCGGCTATGAGCATGTGCCCATGGTGCAGGTGGGCAATCTGGGCCAGGCGCTCGAAAGGCTGGCCGATGCCGGGGTCGGGCGGATCGGTCTCGACGAGCATGCAGATTCCGTCCTGTCGCCGGACCATCGCACCGCGCGGTGCTGTCTGATCCTTGGCGCCGAAGGGGAAGGCATGCGCCAGCTGACCCGCAGCCATTGCGATCATCTCGTCCGGCTGCCGACCCGCGCCGATTTCTCAAGCCTCAATGTCGCCAATGCGGCGGCGATCGGCCTCTATGCGCTCAGCCTCCCGACCAGCCTCTGAGCCGGAGGATAAGGCCCCTTGGCCAATGCGCTCGGCAGGATGAACGGGACGAAGCGGGCCTGCAAAACGGAAGCAGCAGGAGGGTCACCCTCTCAGCTCGGCCCCCGTCCTCGCGCGAACGGCCTCGACAAGCCGTGCCGAGAGGGCCTCGATCTCCGCATCGGTCAGCGTCCCGGTGCGCGGCTGGAGCGTGACCCGGTAGGCGAGTGAGCGCTTGCCTTCCGGCACACCCTTGCCCGCATAGACATCGAACAGGACGATATCCTCCACCAGCTCGCGCTCGGCCCCACGCAGGGCCGCTTCGACCTCGGCCGCAGGGATTTCCGCGTCGAGGATGAAGGCGAAATCACGGCGCACCGGCTGGAACCTTGGAACCTCCAGCATCGGCTTGCCCGCCGCCCGACGCTTGGGCAGCGGAATGGCATCAGGTAAAAGCTCGAACCCTGCCAGCGGCGCCTCGATCTCGAACGCCGCCGCCACCGAAGGATGGAGCACGCCAAAGGCGCCGAGCACGGTCTTGCCGAGGCGCACACGGCCCGCCTGCCCCGGATGATACCAGCCAGGCGGATCGGCCTCGACCTGCAGATTGCCCACCGGCGCCCCGGCCGCTTCCAGTGCCGCCAGCAGATCGGCGCGGGCATCGCCGGCATCCGGCGTCATCGCACCATCACGCCAATGCGGGACGGCACGACCGAAACGCAGGCCCGCCACCATCATCTCCTGCTCCCCCGGCGCTCCACCGTTGAAGACGGGGCCGATCTCGAACACCGCACCATGGCTCAGCCCACGTGCCAGATTGCGCGACGCGGCCTGGAGCAGCACGGGCAGGATCGAGGGCCGAAGATCGGAGAGTTC
>CAZPBH010000061.1:1751-9795 GCA_964584645.1 uncultured Rhodospirillales bacterium
ACCAGCCGGCGAGGCTCATCCCCACCGTCGAAATGCCGGGCGGAATCCGCGTCGATGAAGGAAAAGCCGACCGTCTCGTCCATGCCGGCAGCCGCCAGGGCCCGGCGTACCCGCATGGCCCGCAGGCGGGGCATCTCGACCGCAGGCTCGGTCACCCGAACCGGACGCGGCAGGGCCACACTCGGGATGGCGTCATAGCCCACGATCCGCAGGATTTCCTCGACCAGATCGGCCGGGCCGGTCAGATCCGCGCGCCAGCTTGGCGGGACCACCTGCAAGCCGTCCGCCGCCGGGGTTACTGCACAGCCGAGGGCTGTCAGGATGTCGCCCTGACGCTGGCTCGGGACGTCGACACCGCCAAGCTGCGCCACATGGCCGGCCGGAAGGTGCAGGCTGGCGGGTGCCGCTGGCGGCTGGCCGGCAGCGACGATCGCGCTCGCCTCGCCTCCGCAAAGCTCGAGGATCAGGTTCGAGGCGATTTCCACGGCCTCGGCCATCAGGCCGGGATCCACACCGCGCTCGAAGCGATAGCGGGCATCGGAGACGATCTGCAGCTTGCGCCCGGTTTCGGCCGTGATCGCCGGGTCGAACAGGGCGACCTCCAGAAAGACCTCCGTCGTCGCCTCATCGCAGCCGCTGGCCGCCCCGCCGATCACCCCGCCCAGCGCCTGCGGACCGGCTTCATCAGCGATCACCGTCATGCCGTCTTCGAGCCGGTAGCTGCGCTCATCGAGGGCGACGAGGCCTTCTCCCGCCCGGGCCGATCGCACCACCAGCGGGCCTTTCAGCTTGCCGGCATCGAACACATGGAGGGGGCGGGCAAGATCGAAGCTCAGATAGTTGGTGATATCGACGAGCGCGGAAATCGGCCGGAGGCCGATGGCCTTGAGGCGCGCCTGCAGCCAGTCCGGGCTCGGACGGTTGGTGAGGCCGCGGAAATGCCGGCCGAGAAACCATGGGCACCGCCCTTCATCCTCGATCCGCACATCGAGGGGGCTCGCATGGGTCGCCTCGACGGCCCTGGTGCGAGAGAGCGGCTTCAGCGTTCCCAGCCCGGCCGCGGCCAGATCGCGCGCAATGCCGCGCACACCGGCGCAATCCGCCCGGTTGGGGGTCAGCCCGATCTCGATCATCGGATCATCGAGGCCCAGCGCCTGCGCCAGCGGCACCCCGACCGGCGCATCGGCCGGCAGATCGATGATCCCCTCATGCTCGTCCGAAAGGTTTAGCTCGCGCTCCGAGCACAGCATGCCGAAGCTCTCCACACCCCGGATCTTGCCCTTCTTCAGCTTGTCGCCGGTCGCCGGGATGATCGTTCCAAGCGGCGCAAAGGCCCCCTTCATGCCGGTGCGCGCGTTGGGAGCACCGCAGACGACCTGGACCGGCTCGCCCACACCGATATCGACCCGACACAGCTTCAGCCGGTCGGCATCGGGATGCTGGCCGGCCTCGACCACCTCCCCCACCACCAAGCCGGCCAGCGCGGCTGCGGGATCGTGGACCTCCTCGACCTCAAGGCCGAGATGGTTCAGCCGGTCGGTCAGGGTCGCGAGATCATGGTCGGTTTCGAGATGATCCTTCAGCCAGCTCAGGGCGAATTTCATGGGTTCGCGTGCCTCACCGGTTCAGGCCGAGAGCGAGGTTGGGCGCTTCAAGCACCGAGAACCCGTAATGGCGCAGCCAGCGAAGATCGCTCTCGAAATAGCTGCGGATGTCGGGAATGCCGTATTTCAGCATCGTCATCCGCTCGATCCCCATGCCGAAGGCGAAGCCTTGCCAGCGCCCGGGATCGATGCCGCAATTGGCCAGCACATTGGGGTGCACCATGCCGCAGCCGAGGATCTCCATCCAGTCATCGCCCTCCCCGATCACGAGGCGCCCGCCCGCGCGCGAGCACCGGACATCGACCTCCGCCGACGGCTCGGTGAAGGGGAAGAAGCTGGGGCGCAGCCGGATCGGCACCTCGCGACCGAAGAAGGCCGACAGCAGCGCCTCCAGAACGCCCTTGAGATGACCCATATGCGTGCCTTCGTCGATCCAGAGGCCCTCGATCTGATGGAACATCGGGGAATGGGTCGCATCGCTGTCGCTGCGATAGGTGCGCCCCGGCGCCATGATCCGGAACGGTGGCTCGTCTGCGATCATCGTGCGGATCTGCACCGGTGAGGTATGGGTGCGCAGTACCCGCTCGCTCCCGTCCTCGGCAGAGGGCATGTAGAAGGTATCGTGCATCTGCCGTGCGGGATGCGAGGCCGGCAT
Source organism: uncultured Rhodospirillales bacterium (assembly GCA_964584645.1). Classification (GTDB taxonomy): domain Bacteria; phylum Pseudomonadota; class Alphaproteobacteria; order CAZPBH01; family CAZPBH01; genus CAZPBH01. The sequence continues at coordinate 4,011 of CAZPBH010000061.1, forward strand.
GTTGAGCGCCGAGAAATTCTCCCATTCGCCTTCCACATCGGGGCCTTCGGCGACCCGGAAGCCGAGATCAGCACCGATGGCGATCAGTTCCTCGACCGTCTGGCTGATGGGGTGGATGCGCCCCTGGGGCCGGGGCGGTGGCGGCAGGGTCACATCGACACGTTCGGCCGCGATGCGCGCGTCAAGCTCCGCGCGGCCGAGGGCCTCGGCACGTTGGTTGAGTGCGGAGGCGATCTCTTCCTTCAGGGCGTTCAGCGCCTGGCCGCGTACCCGCCGTTCCTCGGGATCGAAGCCGCCCAGCTGCTTCATCAGGGCCGTGATCTCGCCCTTCTTGCCGAGAGCGGCAACGCGCACCTCTTCCAGAGCCGCCCTTGTCGGCGCTTCGTCGATGGCCGCGAGCGTGCGGCTCAACACCTCGTCGAGCGGTTCCATGATTGCCTGTCCCCAGAGCAGATTCACGCTTTCAGACTGAACGCGCGAATTCGCTCCAACTATTTGTGACTAAGGACAAAATACCCGATCAGGTCGTGACGATCGCCGGCCCGGCGCACCATGGCGGCGCGCCGGTGGCACGTATCAGCTCAGGCGCGTGCGGTGCGGGCCTGATCGGCGAGTGCTGTGAACGCCTCCGGATCGTGGACAGCGATATCGGCCAGAACCTTGCGGTCGAGTTCGATCCCCGCCGTCTTGAGCCCGCTGATGAAGACCGAATAGGTCAGCCCGTTCGCCCGGGCGCCGGCATTGATCCGCTGGATCCACAGGGCGCGGAAATTGCGCTTGCGGGTGCGGCGGTCACGATAGGCATATTGCCCGGCCTTCTCCACCGCCTGAACAGCGGCGCGGAAGGTGTTCTTGCGGCGACCATAATAGCCCTTCGCGGCCTTGATGACCTTGCGATGCCGGGCGTGGGTGGTCACACCCCGTTTGACGCGTGCCATGGTGTCGTGGTCCTCCGGATCAGCGGGCGTTGGGGAGATAGACGCGCTTCACGACCTTGGCGTCGGAATCGCTCAGCAGGGCCGTGCCACGGTTGCGCATCTTGGCGCTCTGTTCCTTGGAGACCATGCGGTGCTGGGTCCAGGCGCGCTTGGCCTTGACCTTGCCCTTCGCGGTCAACGAAAACCGCTTCTTGGACCCGGAATGGGTCTTCATCTTTGGCATTTTCCATCCTTTCCGTGAGGGGGCCCCTGTCAGCGGGGCCATCATGCGTGGCCGCGGAGCCTGAAGGTCCGGCGGCCCATGCAGCGGGCGGGCATGCCAGTGGCCGCGCCGCGCTTGCACATAAGGGGCGTTCTATAGACCCGGGGCGGCCCGGCTGACAAGACCTGCGGAACAGTGACCTGCCTTGTGGGTGCAGATCAGCCGTGCTCGCTCCCGGCAGGTGGTGCGGTCGGCCCGCTCGGGTCCCAGGGAAAGTCCACCCAGTCATCCGGGTCGATCTGCTCGACGAAGAAGTCGACCAGATCCTGGGCACGTCGCTTGGCATACAGGGTGGCGAAGGTCGCAAGCGGCAGAAACCCGCGCGCGAGTTCAATGGTAGCCCCGGTGTCGATCAGGTCGTCCACCACCAGCCACCCCGCACCGCGGTCCGCGAGCGCCCCGCCCGGCTCGGCCGAGAGGGGCTTGACGATCTCGGCCTCACCCCGGCTGAGACCGTGATAGGTCCGGATCCCCAGGGTCTCGACCCGCATGACCCCCAGCGGCCGGCACAACAGGCCGGCCGGGACGATGCCCCCCCGGGTGATCGCAACGATGCCCCGCCAGCCCTCGCCCTCGGCCCCGGCCTCGCGCAGCTTGTGTGCGAGGGTGGCGATGTCCTGATCGATCCGCGCCCAGTTCAGACGCCGGATGGCGCGCGGTGAGATCGCTCCGGTCACGGGCATGGGTACCCCCCTCGGGCCTTCAGGCGCTGGTCCGGGCGTTTTCGACCACGCCCATCGCCAGCAGATCCTCGACGAAAAGATCGGATTTCAGCGAAGGAAAGCGCGTGCTGAGCGCCGCCGGATCGAGCCCGCCCTGATCAAGCACCCAGGCGACGGGGGCTTCCAGCCGGGCCGGCATCTCCACCACCCCTTTCGGCCCTCGCAGGCCAAGGCGGCCATCGGCCGAGCGAACGATCCGGAACTCGGAACTGGTCACAACATAGGGCGCGCGCGCCATGCTGTCCTTATCCCGGGTCCGGCCCCGGGCTCGGCGGCGAGGCTCGGCTTCGGCCCGGGCCCCCGCGCGCGGTGATATCTCGGGCGCCGCAAAGCCGACCACGCCGAGGTCGATGGGTGTGGTTTCCTGCGCCTGCAGCTCCATCATCTGGGCCACACGGCGCACCAGCCGATCATCGATCGCGGCGGGCAAGCGCGCCGCAAGCTGGCGCAACCGACTCGCCAGCGCCTCCGGTTCGCGCGGAAGCGCGCGGCGGAACTCGGGATCCCCCATGGCCTGGCCGAGCAGCATCTCCAGAAAATCGAGACCGAGGGGAAGGGCCGCCCGGGCGCTTGCGATCAGGACCGGTTTCGAGCCCGCCTCCAGCACATGCCATTGGCCGCGCGGCAGATAGATCATGTCGCCCTGCCCTGCCTCGACCGTTCCGGCGAGGCCGCCTGCACGCATCGGGCGGTCGGCCTCCCGGACCCGCCAGGCTGCAGCATCGACCGGCCAGGGCTCGCGGCCTTCATGGATATGCACATGCGCCGAACCGTCGAGAACGAAGACGAACCTCTCCTCGACATCGAAGCGCAGCGGCGCTGGCTGAGCCCCGGCCTGCAGCAGATGAAGGTCGATCGCGACACGGGCGCCAAGGCCCAAGGCGAGCGCCCGGCGGAGCCCCGCAAGCCAGGGATCGAGCCCCTCGGCCTCGCGCAGGATCAGATCAGCACCCTGCCCCAGCAGCCTCGTGATGCGCGCCCCATCGGGACGCAGCTTTCCCGTGAAGCTGTCGGGGACCGAATAATCCTCGGCCGCAAGCTCGCGCCCACCCATCACGAGCGCCAGCCGTCGCACATCCCAGAGACCCTGGCGGTTCAGCAGATCGGCCAGGGCGGCGCCATCGAACGCCTCCGCGCCATCAGCGAAGGCACCCGGCTGATGTAGCGGCTGCGCGTCGAGGATCCCGGAGAAGAATTCCTCCGGCTCGTGCCCACCCAGAAGATCGCGAAACTCCATGAAGCCGTCGCCCCCGCCCTGCCATGGTTGAGGAAACAGACCCCCGGCGGCGAGGTCAAGCGCGAGCTGCGCCTTCCCTGAACCGCGATCGGGTCAATGCGCCTCGGCCCAGTTGGCCCCGATACCGGCCTCGGCCTTGAGAGGCACAGAAAGCTTCGCCACGCCCTGCATCTCCTCCACGATGAGCGCGGCCGCCCGTTCGGCCTCGTCCTCGGGCGCCTCGAAGATCAGCTCGTCATGGACCTGAAGCAGCATGGCGGTCGCGAGACCAGCCGCTGCCAGCGCCGCATCGACCCGGATCATCGCCTTCTTGATCAGGTCGGCGGCCGTGCCCTGGATGGGTGCGTTGATCGCCTGGCGTTCGGCGAAGCCGCGCCGCGCCGGGTTCTTGTCCCGGATCCCCTCCAGCCAGACCGTGCGGCCGAAGAGGGTGGAGACGGTGCCATGCTCGCGCGCATGGGCCTTGGTCGCTTCCATCCAGTCCTTGAGCTCGCTGAAATTGGCGAGATAGGCGTCGATGTATTTTTTTGCTTCAGACTGCGGGATACCGAGATTGTTGGCCAGCCCAAAGGGGCTGATCCCGTAGATGATCCCGAAATTGATGGCCTTGGCCCGCCGCCTCGCCTCGCCATCGACCGCATCGATCGACATCCCGAAGACTTCCGCGGCGGTGCGGGCGTGGATGTCCTCATCCCGCTCGAACGCTTCACGCAGCGCCTTGATGCCGGCGATATCGGCCACCAGCCGCAGCTCGATCTGGGAGTAATCGACGCTGATCAGCCGATGGCCCGGCTCGGCGACGAACGCGGTGCGGATCTTGCGCCCGGCCTCGGTGCGGATGGGGATATTCTGCAGGTTGGGATCGGTCGATGAAAGCCGTCCGGTCGTGGTGGAGGCCATCATGTAGGCCGTATGGACGCGCCCCGTCTTAGGGTCGATCTGATCCTGCAGCGCATCGGTATAGGTGCTCTTGAGCTTCGCCAGCTGGCGCCAGTCGAGCAATCTGGCCACGATCTCATGCTCATGGCGCAGCTCTTCCAGCACCTCGGCATTGGTTGACCATGCGCCGGTCTTGGTCTTGCGCCCCCCCTTCAGGCCCATCTCGTCGAAGAGCACTTCCCCCAGCTGCTTGGGCGAGCTGACACTGAACGGCCGGGGTGCCAGCTCTTGGATCTCCTGTTCCAGCTCCTCCATGCGCCGGGCGAAATCCTCGCTCATCTGGCGCAGCACCGAGGGATCGACCCTGACCCCGCGCTGCTCCATGCGCGCGATGATCGGGATCAGCGGCCGCTCGATCCGCTCATAGAGGGTGACGGCGCTCTCCCGAACGAGGCGCGGCCTGAAGGCTTCATGCAGGCGCAGCGTCACCTCGGCATCCTCGGCGGCGTAATCGAGCGCCTTGTCGATGGGCACCTGATCGAAGCTCACCTGCCCCTTGCCCTTGCCGGCGATATCCTCGAACCGGATGGTGCGATGGTTCAGATGCAGCTCGGCGAGCGCGTCCATGCCATGGCCGTTGCGCGCGCCATCAAGGCAATAGGAGAGCAGCATGGTGTCATCGATGGCCTCGAGCCGAAGGCCGTGCTGCGCCAGGACCTGAAGGTCGAATTTCAGATTGTGCCCGATCTTGAGCACGGCGGGATCGGCCAGCACCGGGGCCAGAACCTCAACCGCCTCCTCACGCGCCATCTGGCGGGTCGGTGTGTCCTCGCTCATCAGATCGCGGGGCACATCATGGGCGAGCGGGATATAGCACGCCTCCCCCGGCGCCACCGCAAGCGAGATGCCGACCAGCTTCGCTGTTGCGGCGCGAAGGCTCGCGGTTTCGGTGTCGATGGCGAGCCGACCGGTCTCCCGCGCCCGAGCCACCCATCTCTCAAGCGCGTTGCGATCCTGCACCAGCTCATGAGCCGCCGGCGCCTCGGAGGCCTGCGGCTCGGCCGACCTGGCGGCACCTTGCGGGACCATCTGCTCGACCCGCGCGAGGATCGACGCAAAACCCTGCGCCTCGACGAAATCACGCAGCCGCTCGGCATCGAACCCCTCGAAGACGAGGCTATCCAGCGGCTCGGGCACGGGAACATCGTCCATCAGCCGGACCAGCCGGGCCGAGATACGGGCCTGGTCGGCGAATTCGATCAGGTTCTGGCGGCGCTTGGGCTGCGTGATGGCCTCCGCCCCGGCCAGCAGGGATTCCAGATCGCCATAGTCGGCGATCAGCTGGGCCGCGGTCTTGATGCCGATCCCCGGAACGCCCGGCACGTTGTCGGTGCTGTCGCCGGCCAGCGCCTGCACATCGACCACGCGTTCCGGCTCGACCCCGAATTTCTCGACGACTTCGGGCTCCCGCAGCGGCCGGTTCTTGATAGGATCGTAAATCTCCACCAGCGGCCCGACGAGCTGCATCAGATCCTTGTCGGAGGAGACGATGATCGTCTTCTGGCCGGCCGCTTTCGCCTGCGCGGCATAGGTCGCGATCAGATCGTCGGCCTCATAGCCCTCAAGCTCGAGGCAGGGGAGGTTGAAGGCGCGCGTCGCCTCGCGCACCAGCGGAAATTGCGGGATCAGATCCTCCGGCGGCGCGTCGCGATTGGCCTTGTAATCGGGGTAGATGTCGTTGCGGAAC
>CAZPBH010000062.1:0-9744 GCA_964584645.1 uncultured Rhodospirillales bacterium
CTGGATGGAGACGATCCGGGGCAGGCCGTGCTTTTCCGCCAGATGCAGCCAGGTCATCACACCCCAGGGTGTCTCGTTCGACACCCCGATCTCGCGGATCTTGCCTTGGCGCTTCAGGCCATCCAGCGCCTCCAGCGTCTCCAGGATCGGCACCTCCGCCTCGGCGCGCATGGGCCGGTAGCCGCGCTGGCCGAAGATGTTGGTGGCACGGCCCGGCCAGTGCAGCTGGTAGAGATCGATCACATCGGTCTGCAGGCGTTTCAGGCTGGCTTCACAGGCCTGTTTCAGGTTCACCGCATCGGGCCGGCTGGTACCTCCCCGGATCCAGCCGATATGCCCGGCCAGCCCGACCGCCTTGGAGGCCAGAAAGACACGATCACGGGTGCCACGCGCCTTGAACCAGTTGCCGATGATGGTCTCGGTCGTGCCATGGGTTTCGGCGTTGGGCGGCACCGCATAGAGCTCGGCCGTGTCGAAGAAATCGATGCCGCGCTCCAGCGCGAGGTCCATCTGCCGGAAGCCCTCGGCCTCGTCGTTCTGGACCGAGCCCCAGGTCATCGTGCCGAGGCAGACGCTGCAGACCTCAAGGCCCGAGCGGCCCAGCGGTCGACGGGGAAAGGGCGCGCCCGGTGGCTGGGTCGCCGAGGACGACAGGTCGGCTACGGAAACATCGCTCATGGGTGTCACGTGGCGCCCTTCCGGTCAGATGGAATCATCCGACCCGAAAATTTGTCGGGAACCGCCGGCCAGAGCGGCTTGACAGCCCTGGCGTCCTCGCGAAGCTTCGGGTGCACAGGGGATAGCCGATCGGGGGGAGGGATCATGGCACTCAGCCATCTGGCCAATCACAGCACTTGGGACGTGCTGCATGGGACCGGGATCGTCGATGATGAGGCGGATGCCCGCACCGACAATCTGCGCATCAAGATGGCTGCGCTGGCGTTGCGGGAGAAGGATTTCTCGGCCGACCAGCGGGCTGATCTCACGGCCATCCGGACCGAAGCCGAGCTTGACCGGGAGATGGATCGCGCCGGGGTCCAGCCCTATGATCTGGAACAGGTGCAGGAGCAGGCGCGCAAGGGACGCGATGACGGCGTTGCCCTGCCCGATCAGGCGGATATTGCCGTCCAGTTCGGCTTCATCGACAAGGAGGTTGTCGACGAGGTGCGCACGACCCAGGCCGCCGCGCGGCAGGCCATGGACATCATGAAGGCGCGGCAGGACTGGGTGGCAGGCGGTGCCATCGGCCCGATCCGGGCCCTCGACACCGATGCGGGCGGCTCGGCCGGCGCAGAGGCGCTCGCCAGCAGCAACCGGTTGGCGCGTCAATTTATTCGCGAGGCCAATCAGAAGGGCGCGGGCGAGGAAACGGCCCCGCGCGCCTTTTTCTATCATGGCGAAGGGCCCCACAACGATTCGTTCAACGCCGGCTTCAGCCGAGCCATGGACGATCTGGAAGGCGTGACGGCTGCCGTTCTTGTCAGGGGCATGGACAGCCTCTTTCGCAAGACCGGCAAACAGCTTGATGACCATCCGGTCTACGGTTTGGGTCACGATCCCGCCGCTCCGGAGGCCCCGCATTACGAGCTTCAGGGCCCTCCCGGGCTCTCCCGGATCGAGGGCATTGAGGTCCGGTATCCGGAGGCGGCCGACAGGTCGCCGGGAACAGCAGCAAGCATCAGCACGGTTGCCGGGATGCCAGCGGACGTGACGCAGGTCGGCGATTTCAGCAAACGATGGCTGGGCAACGCCCATGCCGGCGAGGTTGAGCGGCTCAGCGGTGCCATGACGAAGGTGCTGGAGCGCGACATGCAGGCCGGCCTTGCCCTGAAGGCTCAGGCCGAAGACGCGCCCGTGGGTTCGCGCCCCCTCACGCGGCCGAAAACCAATGCGCCACGCATGTGATCCTCACCAGGGAACCTGCTGGCTTGAGGCAGGGTTGGGTCTCTCTGTCCGGACCCGAGGAACGACCGCCCACCATGCCGGGCCCATGAAATAAACGTCCTGTTGGCTAAAATATCTTTTAGTCGCTAATCCTACCCTGTTGCGGGGCAGTGTCGCTCATAAACCCATATTCTTTTGCTTGATTATCCGAATTGACACCCGCGTTCCGGCTCCATACGGTATTTACTTACACGCGTGAGGGGAAAATCGGGGGAGGAATTGAATGTCCGTGTCAAAGTGGACACAGCCGCTCGGAGCCGTCATTGAAGAAGCAGGTCTGATCAGCCCTGAAAAACGTGAAGAGCTTGTCAGAATTCAGGCTGGCATGCTGGCGCTGTCGCGCAAGCAGGAGGGCTTCAGCCCAGATCAGAAGACCAATCTCTGGAAAATCCGCAGCCTCGATGAGGTTGAAAAGGAGATTGGCCGTATCGGTGTTTATCCGGCGGATCTCGACGATGCACGCGAGGACATCGACGGCAAGACGGCGATGCCGCGGGACGTGCCTCAGATCGGTCAGATTGCCCTGCAAACCGGCGCCGTGTCCTCCGAGGCCAAGGACGCGCTGCTGATCATGCAGGCAGGGGCGCGGATGATCGAAGCCTCCGACCGATTGAAGGAAATAGGGGAACAGTGGCGTCAGGCCCCCGGGCAGGAAGACCCCTTCGTCGCGGGCCCTGACCGACACCCTCTTGACGGCCTTGTCGTCAATCCACGCAATCCCGAAGAATTTGCCCGGCCATGGCTCAAGCCGCCGGTCGAAATTGGCCATGAGGACGAGGTGAATACTGCACAATGCGTTGAATATGCGGCCGCACTCGCCGTTGGGCTGAGCGCACGCGCGCCGGAGCTTTCAGAAACCAAGGGATTCAAGTCAGCCATTGCGTCCTTTGAGAGGGCAGGAATTCGATCCATGCTTAATGCCGCAGGAAAGCTCGGCACCCTCACTGGCGAGCCGATGAACATCAAACAACTTGGCCTGGATATCGAAGATCGCCTCGAAAAAGATCCACTTATTTTGGTGAACTCAAAAGAAGAGGGTGGCCAAGCTGCGATTATAGAAAATATTGAAACCTATGGATTTATCAAAGATTCTGTAACATACAGCCCAAAATACATCGCTGAGAAAGACAAAAGCGAAATCAAAATCCATCCGAAAGAGGATGATTATGCAGAAAGGCTGCCGGGTGAGACCGATCGCGCCGATGGGAAACAGCCACAGAAAGAGGGGTTTCTGTCCAGGTTTGCCGACCGGATGAATGAGACCGTCGTGGCCGTGATCGAGACACCCGGAAACCGCACGCGCCTCACCCATGAGGGACAGATCCTGATAGCCCATGCTGTCAGTGACACGCCAACGATGGACGTAAAGCGCAAGGCGCCATCGGCTCCGGCCCTGAAATGAGCGAAGTGCGACGCTGGAGCACATACCGATCAGCCGGAATCATCTGATCGGGGAATTCATCTGGAATTACTGATGGATAGAGCGGATTCAGGCGTTCACTCCGAATGCGATCCGCCCTAACCGGCCTGCACTCTTTCCAGCCAGCGGACAGGGCGCATGGGCTGGCCGGGCTGCCAGCTGGCGGCCGTCAGGAATTCCGGCCAGGCCGCCTCGGCGCCTGCGCGCCAGAAGGCCGGCATGTCCTGAAGGCTGGCCAGTTTGCGGCCGGTGCCGTGCCACATCATGTGCCCCTCGATGCCCTCCATCCCCATCCAGGCGAACCAGGGCGCCAGATAGACGGTCGAGAAGGTCGCCTCGGCGACACCCCGGCCATCACCCGCCAGCACCTCGGCGGCGGACGCGCTCAGATGGGAGTACTCCAGCACGGGCTGGGGCAGCTGGGGCGGAAAATCGCGGCTGGCCTCATAGACGAGCCGGTCGCCCTCGCGGCGCCAATGGCGGCTGATGGGTGGCTTGCCTGCCGGCAGGGGCCGGCCCAGCCCGTGCTTGCCGGTGGTGGTGTAGCGATAGCCGGGACTGACCAGCACGTTTTCAACGACCGGCCCGTCGCGGCCCGAGACCGGATTGGTCCAGCTCTCCAGCACCTCATCCGTGCCGGGGCGCGTGAACCAGCTCAGGGTATGGCCGCCGCACAGCCAGGTGCCATCATCCTGCCGGCGGTACTGATAGATTTCGGCCCCGGTCGCATCGAATAGCGCGACCGGTGCCCGGCCGGGCTGGACGGCAAAGACCCGGCAGCGAAAACCCCAGAGGGCATCGCTGGCATCAAGCCAGCCACGCAGCCGGATCGCGGCCTCAAGCGCATCCTCGGGATTGTCGAGGTCGAGCGGTACGGCCTGCGCTGGCGAGGGCACAAGGGCGGCACCCGTCGCCGCAAGGCTCACGCCGATGAACCCGCGCCGGTTGAAGCCCGAAAAAGCGCTCATGTCCCGCCCTCCTTGATCCTTGCGATGTAGGTTCCTGATACGCGGACCCCTGCTGTGCGTACCTTCGGGTGCGCCGCAGGCCGGATCATGGCCCGCCCGACCTTCATGATATGGCCCGCCCAGCCATGCCGCCAAGCGCACGGCCTACCAGGGGAGTTCCACGCCGTCATAGCGCAGGAAGCGGCCCGCACGTTCCGCATTCAGTTCATCGATCAGCCTTTGCAGGTCAGCGACGGCGTCCTCGGCTGTGCGCATCTCCAGCTGTCCCGCACGGACCATCTCGACCACGATGTCGAGGCCGTGCGGGGCGGGCGCGCCCGCGGGCAGATCGCGGAAACCCTGGGTATCGACGATCCCAGGCTCCAGCAGGCCGACAAGGATGCCGCGCTCCTTCAGCGCGAAATGCAGGCTGCGCACGAGCATGTTGAGCGCGACCTTGCCGCTGGCATAGGCCGGCAGATAGCTCGGCCCCTGCAGGGCCGCGATGGAACCGCCGGTGGAGGTCATGAAGACCATCTTCCTGTGCCCGGAGGCCGCCACATGCTCGACGAAGGCCGTCGCCATGCGATAGGGGCCAAGCGCGTTGACGGCATACGACCTCTCGAAGACGGACAGATCGACAACGCCGAAGGCTTCCTCAGCGATGGAGGAGAGGAAAGAGGCGTTGTTGAGCAGCACATCGATCGCCACACCCTGCAGTGCGTGGGCCAGCGCCGCCACGCTTGCAGCATCGGTGATGTCGAGTTGATGGAGGCTGACGCCTTCGTGGGTGTCCGCAAGCTCCTGCAGCCCGGATGCGGTGTCGGGATCCCGACAGGTCGCCAGCACCTGCCAGCCGCGCCCGGCATAGCGCCGCGCATGGGCGAGCCCCATGCCACGATTGCTGCCGGTGATCAGGACGGTGGGCATGGGGGGCGGATCCGTTCAACTGAGCTCGAGGATGTTCGATAGGGTGGGGATGCTGGCGAGACTGGCCAAGCGCGGGCGGCTCGGCTATCGTCGCCGGTCATCACCAACGGGGCCGACCCCATGACCCCTTGCAGGGGGCAGGGCGGGCCTCACACGACCCCAGGGCAGGAGGCAGATCATGCGGCTGACACGACGGACGATGCTGGGAGGGCTGGGTGCGACCGGGCTGGCCGCCATGGCGCCGCGCACCGCAGGTGCCCAGGAAAATGCCGATGTGATCGTGATCGGCGCCGGGCTGTCGGGGCTTTACACCACCTGGTTGCTGGAGCGGGAGGGGATGAAGGTCATCCTGCTGGAGGCGACCGACCGGGTCGGCGGCCGGCTCAAGACCCATGGCATGGAGGGCGATCTGCCGCTCGACATGGGCGCCACCACGGTCGGGCCCTATTACGCCCGTATCCGCTTCATGGTCGACGAAATGGGGCTGGAGATGATCAACCTGCCCCGCTCACGCCCCATGGCCTACCACATCAACGGCACGCTCGTGCCCAATCGGGCGGCCTGGGTGGACAGCCCCGCCAACCGCACCGTCGGCGCCGAAAAGCCCTTGCCTCCGGACGTCATGGAATGGGCGCTGCTGTCGCGCTTCAACCCGCTCAAGGGGATCGAGGACTGGTACGATCCGGCCTTCGCCGACTATGACATCCCGCTTGGGGTCTTTCTGCGCAATAACGGGGTGTCGGACGAGGCGATCCGGCTGATCGGCATCACCACCAATCTGGAGAGCATCTGGTCGTCCTCGGCCCTGAACGGGTTGCGGGACATCACACGCTTTTCGCTCGATCAGGAAACCCAGCAGACCGCCGAACGCCAGATGTTCGAGGCGAATGACAGCATTCCGACCCACATCAAGGGCGGCTCGGAAGCGCTGCCGACCGCGATGGCCGCAGCCCTGCAGACCGAAGCACGGCTGGGGCGCCCGGTGCGCAGCATCGTCCAGGAAAATGGCGGCCGGAAGGTGCGGGTCCGGACCATGAACGGAGAGGATTACGTCGCCGATTTCGTCGTCAGCGCCATGCCTTTCCATGCCATGCGCAAGATCGCCCTCGACCCGGCCCCGCCGCCCGCCCAGGCGATGGCGGTGCGCGACACGGTCTATTCGGCAACGACCCAGCTGATGTTCGGCGTCAAAAAGAATTTCTGGGAACTGGATGAGGCCGAACCGGGCCTGCTGACCGACCAGCCGCTGGAGCGTATCTTTGCCCGTGTCTCGCCATCGGGCGATGTCGTTCTGAACGTCTGGATGAACGGCATCGGGGCGGAGCTGGGCGACAATGTGCCCGAGGGCGAGTTCGTGCAATGGGTGATGGACGAGATGGTCCGCCTGCGCCCGTCGATGGAAGGGGCGGTCGAGCCGCTGACCTGGTACAGCTGGGGCCGCAACCCTTATGTCGGCGGCAACCGGCACGTCTATAACGCCGGTCAGGTGACGGCCTTCGCCAATGAGCTCTCACGGCCGCATGGGCGTCTGCACATCGCCGGCGAGCACACGAGAACGCTGGAGCCCGGGATGGAGGCCGCGATGGCCTCCGGTGACCGCGTGCTGCAGGAAATCCTCGAGGTGATGGAGGGCTAGAGCGGATCGCGTTCAGACTGAACGCGATCCGCTCTATCTGTCTTTGATTCCAGACAAATTACCCGATCAGATGTTTCCATCTGATCGGAATTTGCTCCAAGCCCCCCGGCTCAGGCGCCCAGCGCCGCCATTGCCCGATCCGGCGCCGGGGTGGCGGCAAAGGCGGCTGCAGCCTCCATATCGGCGACCAGCTCGCCAACCGGGTCGATCAGCCCGGCCGCGGCATAGCACCCGGCAATACGTGCCGCCGCTGCCGCTGCCTGACCCCGCCCTTCAGCCGGCAGCAACCATTCGAGCAGCCTTTCATGGCGATCCGGCCGGATGCAGGCGGTGCGGATCAGCGCGGCGATGGCCCGTTCATCGGCGGTGGTCGTCGCCGAGCCCGGGCGGTTGAGCAGCAGCCGCCGGCGGCCGTGACGCAGCAGGGTCCCGGCCAGAATCCGCAGGCACTGACCCAACCTTGTGGCTTCATCGCGACCCAGAACCGGGGTCCAGCGGCACAGGATCGCAACCGCGCCGTCGCCGCCGACGGCGATGCGCATCGGCTCGATCAGCAGAAGGTCGCCATCATGGTCGACAAGCTCGGGCGCAAGGGATTCATCAGGGCCGGACAGAACGGGACGGGTGGGCAGCATGGTCGCATCCTCCGCTGGGTGACATGCCCGCGGAGCATGCAAGGCCCGTGCCTTCCGAAAAGGCAAGCAGCGTTGGTGCCAGGGCGACAGCCGCCGCGGCCACCGGTGCATGGCCGGGCTGGCGGATCAGCCAGCACAGATGCGCCTGCAGCCGTGCCGGATCCCCGGCGGCCGCGCGGACCAGACCGACAAGACTGCGTTCATCGGCGGTGAGGCCGGGCTGACAGGGTGGAGCCAGGGTGAGCCTGCGGCGCATATGCCCCGCCATGGCGGCGATCAGCCCATCCAGCCCCTCGACCAGGGAGGCAGCGGCGCCTGGAGAAAGGAAACCCGCCGCCTCGCGCCGGACCCGCCGCGCGCCCTGACGATCATAGGCGAGCAGACGAAAGGGACGGATCGCCAGACGGTCGGCATGATTTGCCGCTCTGGCGCCCGGGTCGGCCTCGTCGATGGGCCCCCCGCGCCGAACGGGAAAGGCAAGAACGGTCTCGGACATCATGCCCGGGACGATATTGCGACTTATTCGCATTTGCAAGATGGTTTTGCGGACGGGGGCGCGCCCCGGGCGGCGCCAACGCGCGCATTCGGCCTCAGAGCGTCTCTTCTGGCCCGGCCTGCGGAGGATCGAAGGCGCGATGGCGCACGCGGGCCGCATGCTCGATCGCGCTGGCGTGCAAGCGCCCGATATCAAAGGCGTAGCGGATCTCGGTCAGGAACTCGAGCTCTTCCTGCGTGGCGGCACCATCGGCAGCACAGACATCGATCGCCAGCGCATAGGCGGTTTCGTGCAGCGCGCGCGGCAGGGCCCGGGTGGCCTCGTCGAGGGCCTGTTCAAGCCCGTCATCGCGGCTCAGCAGGGCCGCGACACTCTCCGCGATTTCCCCGACACGCTCGGCCGCGAAACCCTCGAAGACGGGCATCATCTGGATCAGATGATGGATGCGCCTCCATTCCACCTCCGACATGTCGCCATCGGCGGCGGAGGAGATCAGCATCAGGGAGATGAGGGCGCGCTGCGCATCGGCTTCGCTCATGGGGGGCCCCTTTCGGACGCGCGTGGTAACCGAGGGTTGTCTTGCCCGCTTGGCCGGTTTCGGTCAAGAGAGGCCCGCGTGCATCCCGCGCGCGAGATGATCGAGACGCCCATCATGCCCGAACTGCCAGAGGTCGAGACCGTTGCGAGGGGACTTGCGGGGCCGCTGACGGGGCGCCGCCTGGCCCGCGTCGAGACGCGGCGGCCCGATCTGCGCTTTGCCCTGCCCGAGGACATGGCACTGCGCCTTGGCGGCCGGCAGGTCGCGCGTATCGGTCGGCGCGCCAAGTACATCCTCGTTCATCTGGAAGCAGAGGGTGCCGCGCCGGCCCTGGTCTGGGCCATCCATCTCGGCATGTCGGGCACCTTCGTCATCGACGAGGCCGGCGGGGTAGGCCCCACCCCCGGCCCGCATGACCATGTGATCGTCGAAACCGAGGACGGGGTGCGCCTGACCTTCCACGACCCGCGACGCTTCGGCTACATGCTGCTGCTGACCCCGGCCGAGATGGCCGCCCATCCAGCCTTCGCCCAACTGGGACCTGAGCCGCTGGATGAGGACTTCACGCCCGCGATCTTGTCAGCCGCCCTGGCCGGGCGGCTCTCACCCGTCAAGGCGGCCCTGCTCGACCAGCGGATCGTGGCGGGGCTTGGCAACATCTATGTCTGCGAGGCGCTGTTCAGGGCCGGCATCAGCCCGAAGCGCCTGGCCCGGACAATCCCGGGAAAACGCGCCGAAAGGCTGGTGCCCGCCATCAAGGCGACCCTGCGCGAGGCCATCGCTGCCGGCGGGTCGAGCCTGCGGGACTACCGCCGGGCCGATGGCAGCCTCGGCTATTTCCAGCACAGCTTCGCGGTCTATGGGCGCGAGGCCGAGCCCTGCCCGGGATGCACCTGCACCACCGGCATCCGGCGCATTGTCCAGAGCGGGCGCAGTTCTTTCTATTGCCCGACCCGGCAGAGGTGAGGTAGACGGGGCCATGACTGGTTTGTGCATTGCACAACGCATGCGGGCGCTGGCCATCGCCGCCGTGCTGCTGGCAGCTTCGGCCGGAGCCGCGGGGGCTGCGGATTTCACCGAGGCTGTCCCCGACCTGCCGCTGGCGCCGGGGCTGCAGGTGGATGAGGGCGCGACCGTGCTGTTCGACAAGCCCGAGGGGCGGATCGCCACGCTGGTCGCCTTCGCGGCCGAACCCGAC